>NZ_JAFEJT020000019.1 GCF_018555435.2 Bifidobacterium amazonense | reverse complement strand
TGTTCATCAGGCGCTTTTTGGTTGTTGTTTTTCTTGGTCGTTAAACATCCTACCCAGAAAGCGCTTTTCTCTTACTCCCTCAACGACTCAACAACGAACCCACACCCACGAAAACAGCAATAGCGCCTGATATAGTCGTTCGGTTTGCAAACGGCACAGCACGGCACAACACGGCACGCGAAGGACGCGGAAAGGAAAGGGCGCGAACACGATGGCGAACCCGGTCTTCGACGAATCCTCCGCCAACCGCGAGGCATCACGCGGCTACGCCTGGTGGTTCTCCGGCGACACGTTCGAAAAGGCCGCCGCCGAGGAACGCCGCGGCCACCGGCACACGTTCCGCCAGCACATGACCGCCCATCCGGGGCGCCTGACCATCATCTACTTCATGGCGCTCGTCGTCCTGTCCGCGGGCGCGCTCATGCTCCCCCAGTCCACGCCGCCCGGCGAGACGACCACGTTCTCCACCGCCATGTTCACCGCCGTCTCGGCACTGTCGACCTGCGGCATCTCCATCGTCAACTCGACGACCCACTGGACCACGTTCGGCCAGGCCGTGCTGCTGGTGTCCGTGCAGATGGGCGGCCTCGGCGTGATGACGTTCGCATCGATGATCGCGCTTGCGGTGAACCACCACATGAAGGCCACGCAGCGCCTGCTGACCGCGAGCGAACTGGGCACGACGAAACTGTCGGAGATCAAGGGCGTGCTCACCGTGGTCATCACCACCACGTTCGTCATCGAGATCATCACGTTCCTCGCGCTGTTCCCCGGCCTGTGGTCGGTCAACGAGGGCGACGCGGGCAAGACCGCGTGGGAGGCGCTGTTCTTCGCGGTCATGTCGTACAACAACGCGGGCTTCACGCCGGACGGCGCGGGCCTGCACGTCAACAACTGGGCCGTGGGCATGCCGATCATGGCGTCCGCGTTCTGCGGCACGCTCGGCTTCCCGGTCCTGCTCAACCTCATGCGCTGCGCACGCAAGCACGTGCCGCCGAAGCGTTGGAGCCTGCACACCAAGATCACGCTGACGATGACGTTCCTGATCGTCGCCGCCTCGCTCGCATGGTTCCTCGCGGTCGAATGGGACAACCCGTACCTGTTCAAGAACGCGGACGTGGAGACGCGCCTGAGGCATGCGGTGGTGGCCGCCGTGATGCCCCGCTCCTCCGGGTTCGACCTGTCGTGGATGCCGCAGGTGAGCGAGGCGACCAAGGTGTTCATGAGCTGCGTCATGTTCATCGGCGGCGGCAGCACGTCCACCGCCGGAGGCATCCGCGTGACCACGTTCGCGGTGATCCTGCTCGTATGCCGCGCCTCGTTCACCGGACACAAGGACATCAACGCGTTCCGCCGGCGCATCCACACGAACGTGGCCATGACCGCGGTGAGCATCACCACGACGTGCCTGATGCTCGTGCTGGCCGCCTCGATGGCGCTGATGCTCGTGGCCGACACGACGCTGACGAACGCGCTGTTCGATGCCTGCTCGGCGTTCGGACTGGGCGGCTATTCGGTGGGCGTGGCGCGCGAGGACAATCCGGCCGCGCTCACGATCCTCGCGATCACGATGATCGTGGGCCGGCTCGGCCCGATGACGATCGCGTATTCGATCAGCCGGCCGCGCGCGCTCGAGGCGGTGCGCTACCCGACCGAACCGCTGGTCGTCGGCTGACGGCGGAATCATACGAATCGCACGAATCACACGACAAGACAGGAGCACAGCATGGCAAACAACGGCAGAAGCATTCTGGTCGTCGGCTTGGGCCGCTTCGGCAGCGCGGTGGCGACCACGCTGGACGCGATGGGCCAGGACGTGCTCGCCGTCGACCGCGACGCCGAACTCGTCAACCGCTGGTCGTCGCAGATTCCGACCGTGCAGGCCGACATGACGGACGTGCTCGCGCTCGAACAGCTCAACGCGTCCGACTTCAACACGGCGATCGTGGCGATCGGCGACAGCGTCGAGGCGTCGGTCATCACCACCGGCAACCTGCTGGACGCCGGCATTTCGGACATCTGGGCGAAGTCGGTGTCGAAGGAGCACGCGCGCATCCTGCAGCGCATCGGCGCGCGGCACATCATCAACGCGGAGACGGACGCGGGCAAGCGCGTCGGTCATCTCGTGTCCGGCAACTATCTCGACTACATCGAGATCGAGGGCGCGCACACGGTCGTCAAGATCCACACTCCCCCGCACGTCGTCGGCTACAGCATCGAGGACGCGAAGGTGCACGAGCGCTACGGCATCACCGTGGTCGGCATCAAATCGCCGGGCAAGGAGTTCCAGTACGGCTCCAAGGAGCTCGTCATGCACCGCAACGACGAGCTCATCATCATGGGCAAAGAAGACCAGATCGACAAGTTCATCCAGGGCTGAGCAAGCCTATGCCGACCCGGCCGATAGTGCGGTGACCGGGACTGCCTGCCGTGCATGATGTCCGACACGCTCCGGGCCGCTCGGCCAAGTCATACGGTCGGACATCATGCACGGCAGGCAGTCCCTCGACGGTCCGTATCGTTACGAAACGTCGGGTCGATGGTATTGCACGGGCATCCGCGCGTACAGCAGGTACTCCGCGTTGCCGTGCGTGCCCTCGATCGGCGAGTCGGCTGTCGCGATGACGTGCAGGCCGTGCCGTTCCGCACATTCGACGATGTCATGCAGCGCACGTTCGCGCAATGCGGGATCCTCGACGATGCCGTTTTTGCCGAGTCCCGCGCGCCCGACCTCGAACTGCGGCTTGACGAGCAGCACGATGTGCGCGCCGGGCGCGGCCAGCGTCGCGATGACGGGGATCACGTACGTCAGCGAGATGAACGACACGTCGGAGACGATCATCTCTGGCCGGTACGGCAGGCCGTCGGCGGTCACGTCGCGGATGTTGACGCCATCCATGCGGATGACGCGCGAGTCGTCGGCGACGCGCGCGTCGAGCTGATCGTGGCCGACGTCGAGCGCGATGACCTGCGCGGCGCCGCGTCGCAGCAGTACCTGCGTGAAGCCGCCGGTCGAGGCTCCGATGTCGAGACAGCGCATGCCTTCGGGCGACGGCAGGCCGACGCGCGGATCGTCGCCGTCCACGCCGGGCGCCAGTTCGGCCAGTTCGCCGATGACGCCGGTGCGGAACAGGTCGAACGCGCCGACGAGCTTGTATGCGCCGCGCGAGACGTAGTCGTCGCCTTTGTCGACGCTGATCGCGGATGCGTCGGACACGTTCATGGCCGGTTTCGTCGCCGGTTTGCCGTCGACGACGACGCGGCCGGCCTTGATGAGCCGCTGGGCTTTGGAACGGCTGTCGACGAGGCCGAGATCGACGAGCAGTGAGTCGAGTCGCTGCATGTCAGCGGACCTCGTCGAGTTCGTGCGTGAGTTGGTCGAGCACGTCGCGGAATGCGGCGATGCGCCGATCGTCGTCCATGTGTTCGAAACCGGACAGCTGGGGGAAGCGCTGCGTGAACTGTGGCGACGGCTGCGCCGGCTCCGGCCGAGACGGCTCAGTTGATGCGATCGATTCGGTCATGGCAGAAAAACTCCTTGTAAGATGACGCGAGCCCCCTTGCGTTCAGGGGGCTCGTCGGTCAGTTGCGTTGCAGGCTCCGCGTTACAGCGCGAATTCCGGCAGTGCGATCGCCTCCGGGTCGCCGCCGTTGTCGGCGAAGTCCCACATGGCGTCACATGCCGCGCGCAGGGCGTCGAGGCTTGTCGCGTCGCTGACGGTCAGTGTGCCGGCCGTCTTGTCGAGCGTGGCCTTGGCGTTGCCGCAGGTCCACACGCCGTCGCCGTTGCGCGTCACCGCGGGCTGCACCTCGAGCAGTCCGCGCAGGTCCTTGACGATGTACGTCGGGCGCAGGTGCGCGGGCGCGAGCATGAGCTCGCGCGGGTTGGTGACGCCGGTCAGGACGGCCAGCGCATCGTAGCCTCCGCGCGTGCCCGCTTCGATGTCGGTGTCGAGCCGGTCGCCGATCGCCAGGCACAGCTCCTTGGCGACGGGCTCGTTGCCGTCTCCGGCGGCGAGCAGTCGCGCCTCGTCGTACATGGCGGATTCGGGCTTGCCGGCCGAGGCGACCGGTTCGACGCCGGTCGCGTTGATGACGGCCTGGATCATCGACCCGCAGCCGGGCGCGATGCCGAGCTCTCGCGGGATCGTCAGGTCGCGGTTGGTGACCAGGTACATCGCCCCGCGTTCCACCGCGAACGACACGTTGGCCATCTCCTGCCAGGTCATCTGCGGATACCAGCCCTGGATGACGGCGACCGGATCGTCCTCCGGCCCGTCGGCGAGCGTCAGTCCCTGCGAGACGACCTCTTCGCGCAGATGCTCGGCGCCCAGCACGAGCACTTTGGCGCCGGCCGGCACGTGGCGGGCGACCATGCGCGCGGCCACCACCGAAGAGGTGATGACCTGATGCGGTTCGACGTCGAGGTCGAAGCCGCGCAGCTGGTCGGCGACCACGCGCTGGAAGCGCGAGGAGTTGTTGGTCGTGTATTCGATCGTCATGCCGAGCCGTTCCGCCGCGCGGATCGATGCGGCGGCGTGTTCGACCGGGTTCTTGCCCCGGTAGACCACGCCGTCAAGGTCGAGCAGCGCGAGCCGGTAGGCTTCGGCGATCGGCTTGTCCGTGGACTTGAGCATGGCCCGTGTCACTCCGCGTCGGCGGACGCATCGTCCGCTTCGGCCGTATCGTCGATGCCCGTCTCGGGCTCGACGGTCGCGTCGGAGCCGGCCTCGGCCTCCTCGGCCGGCAGCACGGATTCGTCGTCCGCCGCCGCGGCGGCCGGATCGGACTTGCCGGATTCGTCGTCGGACTCGACGGCGGTCTCGTCCATGCCGGCGACCTCCTTCACGGCCTCCGCGTCGTCGGCATCCGCGGCCGCATCCGCGGACTCGTCGCCGTTCTCGTCGGATTCGGCGTCGTCGGCATCATCCTCGTCGGCATCGTCCTCGTCATCGTCGGCCGGCGCGTACTGCGCGTCGTCCTCGCTGATGCCGAGCATGTCGAGCTCGTCGTCGCTGAAGCGTTCGAGATCATGGTCGATCACGATGTCGTCCGGATCGACGTCCTCGTCGGCGTACTGGAGTTCCAGCTTGTCGAGCAGCGGATCGAGATCGGCCGCCTCCTCGCCGCGGCCGGCCTCCTCGAGGAAGTACTGTTCGGCCTGGATGGCGCGCATGCGGTACTCGCCCGGCAGGCCCTTGGAACGGCCGATCGTGTGCACGATCTCAATGGCCTTGTCCATCTGGTTCAGATCCGCGAGTGCGCCCGCGTACACGAGGAACATCTCGACCTTCGCCTCGCCGCGCAGCTGGCGGCCCTCGTCGGACGTGGCCAGTTCGACGGCCTTCTTCGGGTTGCCGGTGCCGCGCTCGCAGTCGGCGATGAACGGCAGGTAGTCGAGGAAGCCGTTCATGCGGTAGGCGGTGCGGAACTCCTTGAGGGCGAGCTTGTAGTCGCCCTGACGGTAGGCCACGAACGCGAGGGTCTCGCGCGCGAAGTCGATGCGGGAGGCCTGACGGGCCACCCACTTGGCGTGCTCGAGCGCGTTCTTCGGATCGGACTCCTCGAGCGCGTAGGCGGCGAGGATGTGCAGGCCGATGTTCTCGGCGTGCTCCTTGGACAGGCCGCGCAGACGTTCGCGCTCGTCGGTCGAGAGCATCGACCACTCCATGCCCTTCGGCATCTTCGGCTCGTCGGGGCGGCGCGCGGTGTACGGGTTCTGCGACGGGAAGCTCATCGTGCCGTCGGAGTTGCGGCGGGGGCCGCGCTCCATGTACTCGCGGCGCTTGGTCTCGCGGTACTCGCGCTTCTCCTCGGTGGTGAACTCGCGCTGCTGCTCGCCCTCGCCCTGCGGACGGGACTGCTCGCCGCGGAAGTCGCGGCGATCGTTGCGATCGCCGTCACGATGGAAATCGCGGCGATCGTCACGACGGAAGTCCCTGCGATCGTTGCGATCGCCGTCACGACGATCATCACGACGGAAACCGCCACGCTCGCCATCGTTGCGCTTGAAATCACGACGATCACCGTCGCGACGGAAACCGCCGCGGCGATCGCCTTCCTTATGGAAGTCCTTGTGGAAGTCGCGGCGGTCCTCGCCGTCACGGCGGAACGGACGACGCTCGCCGTCACGCTGGTAGCGCGGATTGTCGCCGTCCTGACGCCGGTCGTCACGACGGAAGCCACGACGGTCGCCGTTGCGGCGGAAGTCGCGACGGTCGCCGTCACGACGATCATCACGACGGAAACCGCCACGCTCGCCATCGTTGCGCTTGAAATCACGACGATCACCGTCGCGGCGCTCCCCGTCACGACGGAAGTCCTTGCGGTCGTCATCGCGACGGAAGCCGCCGTTGCCGCGGTAGCCGCCGCGCTCGCCGTCCTTGCGGAAACCGCCCTTGTGGAAGCCGCCCGACTTGCCGCCGCGGAACCCGCCGCGCTCGCCGTCGTTGCGCTTGAAATCGCGGCGTTCGCCGTCGCGGTGGAAGTCGCGCTGCTCGCCGTCGCCCTCGCGGTCGCGACGGAAGCCGCCGTCCTTGCGGTAGCCGTCCTTATGGAAGCCGCCCGACTTGCCGCCCTTGTTGAAGCCGCCACGCGAGCCGCCGAAGGAACGGCCGCCGCCGTTGCCGCCGCGGCCGCCGGGACGTCCGGAGCCGTAGGACTTGCGATTGCCGTAGGATTTGCCGCCCGAGCGGCCCTGTTCTTCTGCCATTGATGTCCTTAATATCCAAACCTTCTCGGCTCCCCTCGCCGGATGGGCCGTCAAGGGGAGCCGAGAAAGGCACTACAGGGGGTTGCCCCCACTACAAAACTGTGATTCAGTGCCGTTCGGCGGCGCCGAGGGCCTTCTTGCCGCGGCGGATCAGCGCGAAACGGCCGTGCAGGAAGTCGGCCTCGCCAAGCGTCTGCTCCTCGTCCTCCACACGGTTGTTGTTGAGGTACACGCCGCCGGACTTGACCGCGCGACGGGCTTCGGAGATCGACTTGAACAGTCCGGCCTTCACGCCGGCCTCGACCACGCGGTCGCCCGCGGCCACGGCCGCGAACGCCTTCTCGCCGTTCTCGCCTTCGACCTTGAGCCCGTCGATCGCGGCCTCGAGCGTGTCCTCGTCGATCGTGCCCAGGTCGCCACCGCGGCCGAACAGCGCGGCCGACGCGTCGATCGCGGCCTGCGTGGCGGCCTCGCCGTGCACGAAGCTCGTGACCTCCCATGCGAGCGTGCGCTGCGCCTCGCGGGCGCCCGGATTGGTCTTCGACTCCTCCACCAGACGTTCGATCTCGGCCTTCGGCAGGAAGGTGAACGCCTTGAGCAGGCTTTCCATCTCCACGTCGGGGCGGTTGAACCAGAACTGGTAGAACTTGTAGGGGCTGAGCATGGTGCCGTCGAGCCAGACGGCGTTGCCTTCGGACTTGCCAAACTTCTTGCCGCTCGCGTCGGTGATGATCGGGCTGGTGAACACGTTCACGCTCGTGCCGCGAACCTTGCGGATCAGGTCCATGCCGCTGGTGAGGTTGCCCCACTGGTCGGAGCCGCCGATCTCCAGCGTGCAGCCGTACTCGTCGTACAGGTGCAGGAAGTCGTTGCCCTGCAGCACCTGGTAGCTGAACTCGGTGAAGGAGATGCCGTCCTCCGAATTGAGGCGGCGGGCGACCGTGTCCTTGGCGAGCATGGTGCCGAGGCGGAAGTTCTTGCCGACGTCGCGCAGGAAGTCGATGACGGACATCTGCGCGGTCCAGTCGTAGTTGGAGACGAAGCGCACCGGGTTGTCGCCCTCGGTTTCGAGGATGCCGCCGATCTGGTTCTTGAGACGCTCGGCCCAGCCGGCCACGACGTCCTTCGGGTTGAGCGTGCGCTCGCCCGACTGGCGCGGGTCGCCGATCAGGCCGGTGGCGCCGCCGACCAGCGCGATCGGGTGATGCCCGGCCATCTGCAGGTGGCGCATGTTGATGAGCTGGACGAGGTTGCCGATGTGCAGGGACGCGGCGGTCGGATCGAACCCGCAATAATAGGTGATCGGCTCCCCGTTCAGCGCTTCGGCGAGCTGATCGCGGTCGGTGGACTGCGAGATCAACCCGCGCCATTCCAGTTCATCGAGGACGGAGTCGAATCCGGCCTCCTTGAAATCGATGACGTGAGCCATAACTGTGGTGTCTCCCTATCAAATTGTGGGTTTTATGCGCCTATCAGTCTCGCAGAACAGGCCGACAGCGGCCGACGGCCGGCGTGCTACGCCCCCTCGGACGGAACGTCAGCCCTTGCGGCCGCGGTACATCCTGTCGAAGGCGTCGCGCAGCTGCTGGAGCGCCTCGTTGTTGCGTTCGGTGCGCAGACGCGGGAACGAGGCGATCATGCGCCGCTGCTGGCGGTTGAACACGGAATCCGCGGTCTCCCGGATCTTGAGCATGAACTCGGCCGACATCTCGCGGCCGGACTGCAACGGCCCGTTCATCGCGCCGCCGACCATGTCGTTCACCTTGTCTCCGACCAGGCCGCCGACCCTGCCGGACGCGCCGCCGACCGCGTCGACCGCGTCGCCGACTCTCTCGCGCATCGCGTCGCCGTACTTGGCGACGATCGCGGACAGCTGGTCGAGGCTCTGCTCGAAGTTGACGATGCCGGCCACGGTCACGATCGTATCGACGACGATCAGCACCAGGCACACGAAGCTCACCCAGTGGATCACCGGCAGCGGGATCATGCCGGTGACGTGCGCGACCCACGGCTGCACGCCGTCGACGATCGCCACGCCGCCGATGCCGAACACGATCGCGCCCAGCAGGCAGATGCGGCCGTTGAGATTGAACCGGAAATGCGAGTAGTCCCACCATCGCGCGTGGAACAGCTTCTCCATGGCCCACGACGTGACGTATTCGAGCGCGCACGCGCCCAGCGAGGAGACGGCGAACAGCACCGCCGGATTGCGGATGCCGCCCAGCAGTTCGACGCCGAGCACCGCGCCGGTGCCGTAGATCGGGCACAGCGGGCCGTTGAGGAACCCGCGGTTGACGGGGCGGCGTTCCTTGACGGAGACGAGGATCGACTCATACACCCAGCCGCAGAAGCTGTAGAACAGGAACCAGAGGAAGACGTATTCGAGGTGCAGCAGCGTCATGGCTCACTTCCCCGCATGTTCGGCGCCGTGCGCCAACGCCGGCCGGTTGAACCGTTTGAGGCTGATCGTCTCGCGTGTGGCGCTCACCTTGTCGGCCACGGTGACCAGATAGCCTTCGATGTAGCTGGGCGGCGTGGGCGTCATCGGGAACATGTGGTGGGCGATCGAGTCGCGTTCGATCGCGTTGAGCCGGAAGTCGCGCAGCGCGTTGCGCAGGGCGGTGCGTCCGTGCGTGAAGCCGTGCAGGCGGTGGTCGCCGTCGTCCCAGTCATGCCAGTCGTACAGGAAGTAGTCGTGCAGCAGCGCGGCGCGGATCAGCGAGCGCAGGTCGACGCGGTCCCACAGGCGCAGCCGGTCGGCGAACCATACGGCAAGGCAGGCGACGCGGATGGAGTGCGCGAACGTGGTGATGCAGCCGTGCTGGTAGCAGCCGCGTTCGATGTGCATGTGCTCGTGTTCGATGATGTCGTGCCCGTGCTCGTTGACCAATGCGCGTATCTGGTTGCGTGTCAGCACCGCTTGTCTCCTGCCGTCCGATGTTCGCTCGTGTTCCGGGCTGCGTGTCCCGCCGGCCCGTCTCATCGGGCACGATTGTATGACACCCGGCTAACCGTCGGCGTCGTTCGGCGGGATGATCGACGGCCGGACGAGTTCAGGCCGGACGAGTTCAGACGAACAGGCTCATGTCGCTGGTTTCGCCTGCGCCGAGGAACGTGCTCACGCCGCCGAGTTCGATGCCGTCGATGAGCTCCTCCTTGCGGATGCCCATGATGTCCATCGACATCTGGCAGGCGACGAGCCGCACGCCGTGGTCGGTGGCCTGCCTCATGAGCTCCTCGAGCGAGGCGACGTTCTTCGACTTCATGATCCAGCGGATCATCTTCGCGCCGATGCCGCCCATGTTCATGCGGCTCAGACCCAGTTGTTTGGTGCCGCGCGGCATCATGAAGCCGAACATGCGCTCGACGAGGTTCTTGGTCACGCGCACGCGCTTGGGCTTGCGCAGGATGTTGAGTCCCCAGAACGTGAAGAAGACGGTGACCTTGCGGCCCATCGCGGCCGCGCCGTTGGCCATGATGAACACGGCGATGGTCTTGTCGAGGTCGCCGCTGAAGACGACGAACGTCTTGTCGTGCAGCGTGTCGCCGCCGGGTTGCATCGCGACGGCCGTTGCGGCGGGCGTGGCGGACGAGGACGATGCGGCGGCGGCCGCGCCCTTCTCGAGTTCGGCGTGGATGATGCCGTCCCCGTTGTCGCGCGTCAGGCTGAGCAGCGTGTTGCCGGTGCGTTCGGCCCATACGGCGATGTCGGAGCAGAACGCATCCTCGGTGGCCTCGACGGTGAGCCTGGTGCCGGCCGGTTCGGGGCGCAGCGCGTCAGCGACGGCCACGATCGGCCCGGGGCATTTAAGGCCTTTCGCATCGACGTGCAGCGTCTTGGGAGCTGCAGCGGGGCGCGACGATGGCGCAGCGGCGTCATCCGTTGCGGTGGCTACGGTCGTCGTGTCCGTCTCGACTGACGCAGCGGTTAAGGTCGACGCCGCGGCCGCATCGTCGGCATTATCGGCGGCCTCATCGTCCGCGTATCCAGCGTCACGCAACGCGGCGAATCCGCCGTCCAGATTGATCGCATCGTAGCCGCGGTCGGCGAGGATCTCGCATACCTGCTCGCTCCAGTCGCCCACGCGGCAGAACACGACGACCGGCTTGCCGGCCGGCACCGATCCGAGCCTCTGGCCGATGGTCTCGAACGGAATGTTGATCGCGTCCCGCACCGGATGCACGAGCACCTCGTCCGGCTCTCGCAGGTCCAGCAACGTGACCGTATCGTGGTCGAGCGCGGCGAATTCAGCCGGCGTGATGTGCCGGTAGTCGTCCGTATCGTCGCCGCCGAGTCCCCCATGCAGTGCGATGGCCATATCGGTTCCCCCTTCAACTGTCTCAAGACTGATGCATCCCTTTTCGACTCCCCCTGTCAGAGGCGCTGCCGGAAAGCCGAGAAGGATGTCACACCCATCACATTACGTCAGCCGACGCACATGACGGGCGAACGGCCGCGTTTCAGATCGCGCACGCCGGCTGGACGTACCGTGCCGGATCGAGCGACGTGATGGTCGGATGGTCGCCGCACACCGCGCAGTCGGGCACGCGCTCCGGCAACGGCACGCGGCGCACGTTCATGGTGAGCGCGTCGACGGTGAGCATGCGGCCGATGAGCGGCTCCCCCACGCCGACGATGAGCTTGACCGCCTCGGTGGCCTCGAGGCTGCCGATCACGCCGACGACCGCGCCGAGCACGCCCGCCTCCTTGCAGGTCGGCACCTCGCCGGCCGGTGGCATCTCCTCGAAGATGCAGCGGTAGCACGGGCCTTCGCCCGGCACCACGTCCATGAGCTGTCCGGCGAATCCGACGACGCCGGCGTGGATGAACGGCTTGCCGGCAAGCACGCACGCGTCGTTGATGAGGAACTTCGTGGCGAAGTTGTCGGTGGCGTCGATGACGAGATCGTACGGTTCGATGAGCGCGGCGATGTTGCCGGCATCGACGAGCCCGTCGTGCTCATCGACGGTGACGTCGGGGTTGAGCGCGCGGATGGCCGCGGCGGCCGACGCTACCTTGGGGGTGCCGACGCGGACGGTGGCGTGGATGATCTGACGCTGCAGGTTGCTCAGATCGACCACGTCGCCGTCCGCGAGTCCGATGCGGCCGACGCCGGCGGCGGCGAGGTACAGCGCGACCGGCGAGCCGAGGCCGCCCGCGCCGATGATGAGCACGCTGGCGGCCAGCAGCCGCTTCTGGCCTTTCGCGCCGACTCCGTTGAGGATCAGGTGCCGGGCGTAGCGTTCCAGCTGTTCGTCGTTCATCGTCATACGATCATCCCCATCGTTCGTCGCGGATACTTTTTCTCGGCTCCCCTTGCCAGGACGGTGCCGTGAAGCAAACAGCAGAGCTGTTTGTAGGCACCGTGCGAGACGACAGTCGAGCCAACACAACGCGTGCGCAGCACGTCCATAATTGCAGAATGAGCTGTCACGAAGTGGCTGAGGGGTAGTCACACCCTTCTCGCCGTCAATCCCGACAACGGACCAGTGTCTACCCCTCGATCCTACTTCTGCAGCAGCGCCTCCGGCGACTTGTACGCCGGACCGTCCGACACGGAGTTCGCGAACGCGCGCAGCGTTTCGATCGACGTCTTCGCGGCGACGATCTGCTCGCGCACACGCAGCGGCGACGTGCCGCCCTTGCCGTTGCGGGCGGAAACGGAGCCTTCGGTGGAGAGCACCTCGCGCACCTTCGGCGCGAGCTCGGCCGGCAGGAAGTCCTTGAACACGTCGACGAAGTCCTCGTCGGTCAGATCCCACAGCTCCTGGCCGCGGCCTTCGGCGAGCTTGACGCACGCGCCGGACAGTTCGTGCGCGTGACGGAACGGCACGCCGTTCTTGACGAGCCATTCGGCGATGTCGGTGGCGAGTGCGAAGCCGGTCGGAGCCTCCGCTTCGAGACGGTCGTGGTCGAACCGCATGGTGGCGACCATGCCGGTGAACGCGGGCAGGAGCACCTCAAGCGTGTCGACCTGGTCGAACACGGCCTCCTTGTCCTCCTGCAGATCGCGGGCGTATGCGGTGGGCAGGCCCTTGAGCGTGGCGAGCAGGCCGGTCAGGTCGCCGATGAGGCGGCCGGACTTGCCGCGCGCGAGCTCGGCGATGTCCGGGTTCTTCTTCTGCGGCATGATCGACGAGCCGGTCGAATACGCGTCGTCGAGCTTGACGAACGCGAATTCCTGCGTGTTCCAGATGATGATCTCTTCGGAAAGTCGGGAGATGTCGACGCCGGTCATGGCGGCGATGAACGCGAATTCGGCGACGAGGTCGCGCGAGGCGGTGCCGTCGATCGAGTTGGCGGTCACGTTCGAGAAGCCGAGTTCGCGGGCGACCGCGACCGGTTCGAGGCCGAGCGTGTTGCCGGCGAGCGCGCCGGAGCCGTACGGGCTGGCGTCGATGCGCTTGTCCCAGTCGGCGAGGCGCTGCACGTCGCGCAGGATCGGCCAGACGTGGGCCATGAGCTGGTGCGCGAGCAGGACGGGCTGGGCGTGCTGCATATGCGTGCGGCCGGGCATGACGGTGCGGCCGGCGGCGACGGACTGTTCGATGAGCGCGGAGGCGAGCTGCAGCAGCAGCTTGGCGATGACGCGGCTGTGGCGGCGCAGCCACATGCGGATCAGGCAGGCGATCTGGTCGTTGCGGGAGCGGCCGGCGCGGAGCTTGCCGCCGAGTTCGTCGCCGGCGATGGCGAGCAGGCCGCGTTCGAGCGCGGTGGCCTCGTCCTCGTCGTCCTCGATCGGGGCGAACGCGCCGGAGTCGACGCGGCGCTGCAGTTCGTCGAGCGCGTTCTCCATGCGGTTGAGCTCGTCGGCGGTGAGCAGGCCGGCGCGGCCGAGGGCGCGTGCGTGGGCGCGCGAGCCGGCGATGTCGTCGTCGGCGAGCCTCCAGTCGAACTGGGTGGACTTGCTCAGACGGGCGAGTTCCGGCGACGGGCCGGAGGTGAAACGGCCGCCCCACAGGGCGAGATGCTCGGTGTTCTGCTCGGCGCTGTCAGCCATGCGTATACTCCTTGTGCTTGTTGGCTTCTCATGCTCGTAAACCATAGAAAGCCTATCAGTGTCCGTAACCATTCATGCGGGCGTCTCTGCCTGCCATAAGACGCGCAAAGGCTCCCCTTCGCGAAGGGGAGCCTTTGGCAGGCGTTATCGTCCCGATGGGATCGACGTCACTCGACGGCGTTCTCCGGCACTTCGATGCCGTTGCCGAAGCGCACGTCGCGGGCGGCGGCCACGCGGCTCGGCAGGCCGTAGATGTCGATGAAGCCGTTGGAGGACTTCTGGTCGAACGTGTCGCCGGAATCGTAGGTGGCGAGCTTGTAGTCGTACAGCGAGGAGTCGGAGCGACGTCCGGTGACGACGGCGCGGCCGCCGTGCAGGGTCATGCGGATCTCGCCGGAGACGTACTTCTGGGTCTCCTCGATGAACGCGTTGAGCGAGCGGACGGCCGGGGAGAACCACTGCGCGTCGTAGACCAGCTCGGCCCAGCGCTTGTCGATGTCGCGCTTGATGCGGTGCTGCTCACGTTCGAGGCAGCAGTTCTCGAGCTCCTGATGCGCGGTGATGAGCGCGATGGCGCCCGGGGCCTCGTACAGCTCGCGGGACTTGATGCCGACCAGACGGTCCTCGATCAGGTCGATGCGGCCGATGCCCTGTGCGCCGGCGCGGCGGTTCATCTCCTCGATGGCCTGCAGCGGGGTGACGTCGCGGCCGTCGATCTTGACCGGGATGCCCTGCTTGAACTCGATGGTCACCTCGTCCTCGACCGGCGGGAACGCCGGGTCGTCGGTGTAGGAGTAGCAGTCCTTGGTCGGCGCGTTCCACGGGTCCTCGAGGAAGCCGGTCTCGATGGCGCGGCCCCACACGTTCTGGTCGATGGAGTACGGGCTCTTCTCGGTCTGGGTGATCGGCAGCTTGTGCTCCTTGGCGAACGCGATCTCAACGTCGCGGGTCAGGGACAGGTCGCGGATCGGGCTGATGGCCTTGAGCGTCGGGTCGATGGAGGCGATGGACACCTCGAAGCGCACCTGGTCATTGCCCTTGCCGGTGCAGCCGTGCGAGATCGTGTCGGCGCCGAACTGGTGGGCGGCGCGCACGAGGTGCTTGGAGATGAGCGGACGGGAGATGGCGGAGACCAGCGGGTAAACGCCTTCGTACAGCGCGTTGGCCTTGAGGGCCATCATGCAGTACTCGTCGGCGAACTCGTCGCGCGCGTCGACCACGTAGGATTCGACGGCGCCGCAGGCGAGGGCGCGCTGCTTGATGGTCTCGAGGCTTTCGCCGCCCTGGCCGACGTCGAGGGAGACGGCCACGACGTCCTTGCCGGTGCGTTCCTTGAGGTAGGAGATGGCGACGGACGTGTCCAGACCGCCGGAGTACGCGAGTACGATGCGCTTGTTATCGCTCATGATTGCCTTTCTGTAAAGTCAGCTGACGCAAGTATATGCACAAGTCTGTATATTTATGCAATACCGGCGCGTCGGGGTCTCAGTTCTTGGACGCGATCGACAGCAGCCACTTCGCGCGCGCGGACGCGGTGTCGTCGTCGCTGCAGATCGCCATCACCGTGTCGTCGCCGGCGATCGTGCCGAGCACGCCGTCGATCGGCTGCTTGTCGATCACGCTGGCCACGTACTGCGCGGCGCCGGATGGCGTGTGCACGACGATGATGTTCCGCGCGGACGCGACCGACGTGACCAGTCCGCCGAGCACTTTGGCCATCTGCTGCTCGGCCTTTTCGCCGACGCCGGCGGCCTGGTGCACGCTATGGTCGCCCACCGTGTAGGCGATGGTGCCGTCCGCGAGCCGCGTCTTCATCGCGTTGATCTCGTCGAGATCGCGGCTGAGCGTGGCCTGCGTCACGTCGATCCCCTCGTCGGAGAGAATGCCGGAGAGCTGCGACTGCGACGTGATGATGTGGTTGAGCAGGATCTCCTCGATCACGCTCAACCGCGCGGCCCTCGTCGTGGGCCGCTGCAACGGCGTATTGGAATCAGTCATAGCGTCAGGCGAGCAGGCTCTCGTCGCCGCGCTGCTGGCCGACGAGCCAGGTCAGGAGCGCCTTCTGCGCGTGCAGGCGGTTCTCGGCCTCGTCCCACACCACGGACTGCGGTCCGTCGATCACCGATTCGGTGACCTCCTTGCCGCGGTAGGCGGGCAGGCAGTGCTGGAACAACGCGTCCGGCTTGGCGAGCGCCATGAGCTCGTCGTTGACCTGATAGTCCCAGAACGGCTTGGAACGGATCGCGTACTCGGCCTCCTCTCCCATCGAGACCCACGTGTCGGTGAAGATGCAGTCGGCGTCGGCCACGGCCTCGCGCGGGTCGGTGGTCACGAGGATCGAACCGCCGTTCTCGGCGGCGATGCGCTCGGCGTCGGCGACGATGTCCTTGCGCGGCAGGTAGCCGTACGGGCCGGCCACGCGCACGTGCATGCCGGCGACGGCACCGGCCAGCAGGTACGAGTTGGCCATGTTGTTGGCCGCGTCGCCCACGTAGGCGATGGTCTTGCCGGCGAGCGCGTCCACGCCGCCGCGGAACTGGGCGATGGTCAGGAAGTCGGCGAGCACCTGGCAGGGGTGGAAGTCGTCGGTCAGGGCGTTGACGACCGGGCAGGTGGCGTACTTGGCCATCTCCTCGACGCGGTCCTGGCCGAAGGTGCGCCAGACGATGCCGTACGCCATGCGGGTGAGCACGCGGGCGGTGTCGGCGACCGGCTCGCCGCGGCCGAGCTGGGAGCCGGACTTGTCGATGACGAGCGGATAGCCGCCGAGTTCGGCGACGCCGATGGAGAAGCTGGAGCGGGTGCGGGTGCTGGGCTTGTCGAACAGCACGGCGACGGCCTGCGGGCCGGCGAACGGCTGCTTGTAGAAGCGGTTCTCGCGGAACTTCATGCCGAGTTCGAGGACCTGCTTCTGCTCCTCGTGGTTGAGATCGTCGTCGCGCAGCATGTGACGAAGCTGACCGGTCATTGGTACTCCTTGTTACGTGGGTTACGTGTTCGATTGTTGCGGTTGATGCGATTGCCGACGCGTGTACCGTCAGTCGTTGGGCAGATCGTCGGGGATGCGCGCGAGGATCGCGAGCGCCTGGTCGATGTCCTGTTCGGTGACGTTGAGCGGCGGGGCGAAGCGCAGCGCGTCCGGCGCGACCGCGTTGACGATCAGGCCGTGTTCGAGCGCCCAGTTCATCGCGGCGTGGGCGCACGGGTGGCTCAGCTGGGCCGCGTCGAGCAGGCCACGGCCGCGCGTGGAGGCGAACAGCGGGTTGCCGGTGGCCATGATGCCCTCGCGCAGCTGCCTGCCACGCTCCTCGGCGTTGGCGACGAGGTGCTCGTCCTCGATCACGCCGATGGTGGCCAGGCCCGCGGCCGCGCCGAGCGGGTTGCCGGCGAAGGTGGAGCCGTGAGAGCCGGGGGTGAACAGCGCGGAGAGCTTGGAGCCGAAGGCGATCATGCCGCCCATCGGGAAGCCGCCGGCCACGCCCTTGGCGAAGGTGACCATGTCGGGGGTGACGCCGCCGGAGAGGTCCTCGCGCTGGAATGCGAACCACTTGCCGGTGCGGCCCATGCCGGTCTGCACCTCGTCGATGATGAGCAGCGCGTGGTTGATGTCGCACATCTGGCGGATCTTCTTGACGTAGTCCGCGCCGAGCGGGCGCACGCCGGCCTCGCCCTGGATGAGCTCCATGATGACCGCGGCGACCGGGCCTTTGCCGTAATGGCCCTTGCCGGTCTGCGAGAACGCCTCGTACAGGGCCATCGGGTTGCCGGCCTCGACGAATTCGATGCCGGGCACGAGCGGCTCGAACGGGGTGCGGATGGCGGGCTTCCAGGTGGCGGACAGCGCGCCGAGCGTGCGGCCGTGGAAGCCGTGGGTGAGCGCGATGATGCGCGCCGGCTTGCCGCCCATGTCGGGCAGGGCGCCGGGCAGGGTGCGCCCGTACAGCTTGGCGAGCTTGATGGCCGCCTCGTTGCCTTCCGCGCCCGAGTTGCCGAAGTAGACGTGCGAGCCTTCCGGCGCGCCGGCGAGTTCGACGAGCTTGGCGGCGAGCTTGATCTGCGGCTCGGTGGCGAAGTAGTTGCTGGTGTGCGCGACCTTCGCGGCCTGCTCGGAGACGGCCTTGACCCACTTGGGGTGCGCGTAGCCGATCGAGTTGACGGCGATGCCGGCGAGGAAGTCGAGGTATTCGTTGCCGTCGACGTCCCAGATGTGCGTGCCCTGGCCGTGGTCGAGCACGCGCAACGGCGTGCCGAACACGTTCATGTGCACCTGGGAGTACTCCCCCAGCCATTTGGAGTCTTTGGACCCCAGCGTTTCCGTGTGCTCAGTAACCATACGAACTCCTCATTTCGACGCCGTCCTCGGGCACGACCATGGTGCCGATGCCGGCGCTGGTGAAAATCTCGTTCAGGATCGAATGCGGCTTGCGGCCATCGATGATGTGGGCCTTCGGCACCCCGCCGTCGATGGCGCGCACGCACGCCTCCATCTTCGGTCGCATGCCGGACTCGAGGTCGGGCAGCATGTCGCGCAGGTTCTCCACGCCGATGCGGCCGATCAGCGAGTTGCGGTCGGGCCAGTCGGCGTACAGGCCGTCCACGTCGGTCAGAATGACGAGCTTGCTGGCGCCCAGCGCGGCGGCGAGTGCGGCGGCTGCCGAGTCGGCGTTCACGTTGAGCACTTCGGTCGCGTCGTCCTCGTTCGGCGCGACGGACGAGACGACCGGGATGCGTCCGGCGGCGATCAGGTCCTCGACGGCGGACGCGTCGACGCTCACGACGTCGCCGACGAGGCCGATGTCGGTGGGCTTGCCGTCGATGACGGGCTTGCGCTGCATGGCGGAGAACAGGCCGCCGTCCTCGCCGGACAGGCCGACGGCGAGCGGGCCGTGCGCGTTGATCAGGCCGACCAGTTCACGCGACACCTTGCCGGTGAGGACCATGCGCACCACGTCCATCGCCTCGGGCGTGGTGACGCGCAGGCCGCCCTTGAACTCGGACTTGATGCCGAGCGCCTTGAGCATCTGCGAGATCTGCGGGCCGCCGCCGTGCACCACGACCGGGTGCAGGCCGACCTGCCGCAGGAAGACCATATCCTCGGCGAAGCATTGCTTCAGATGGTCGTCGATCATCGCGTTGCCGCCGTATTTGATGACGATGCGCTTGCCGGCGAACTCCTCGAGCCACGGGAGCGCCTCGATGAGCACTTCCGCCTTCTGGTCGGCGCGCAGGTCGGTGTGCACGTCGAAGTGGAACCCCGGTCCCTTCAGTTCTGTTGCCATTGTCTTCTTTCTTACTGATGTATCTATGGCCTAGCCCCACACGAGGTCCGGTGGCCGGCATCCGTCGCCCGACCGTATGACTTGGCCGAGCGGCCCGGAGCGTGTCGGGCGATGGAGGCCGGCTGCCGGACCGTCACACCCGTCGGCCTGGTCAGCTTTCGTAGTCGGCGTTGATGTGGACGTATTCGTGGGTCAGGTCGTCGGTCCAGACGGTGGCGGCCGCCTCTCCCGCATTCAGGTCGATGTCGATGTGGACTTCGCGCGGGGTCATGTCGACCTCGCTGCGGTCGCGTCCGGCGCCGCCGTTCTCGCAGATGCGCACGCCGTTGACGTCGACGGTCACCTTGTTCGAGTCGTAGGGGGCGACGTCGACCGGCACGGTGCCGAGCGAGGAGACGATGCGCCCCCAGTTCGGGTCGTTGCCGCTGATCGCGCACTTGAGCAGGTTGGATGCGGCGACCGCACGGCCGCAGGCCAACGCGGCCTCTTCGCTGGTCGCGCCGGTGACGGTGATGCGGATGTCGTGGCTGGCGCCCTCGCCGTCGCCGATGATCTGGCGGGCAAGCGACGCGCACGCGTCGGCGACGAGTGCATTGAACTCGTCCGGATCGGGTTCGACGCCCGAGGCCCCGGAGGCGAGCAACAGCACGGTGTCGTTGGTGGACATGCAGCCGTCCACGTCGATGCGGTTGAACGACGTGTCGACGCCGGCGGAGAGCGCGGCCTGCAGCTGTCCGGCCGTGACGACGGCGTCGGTGGTGATGACGCACAGCATGGTGGCCAGCTGCGGGGCGATCATGCCCGAGCCCTTGACCATGCCGCCGATGCGCCAGCCGGCCTTGCTTTCGAACGTGACGGTCTTCGGCTTGGTGTCGGTGGTCATGATCGCATGCGAGGCGTCCGCGCCGGCTTCGGCGGTGTCGGCCAGCGCAGCGTAGGCGCTGCGGGCGCCGGCGAGCACGTTGTCGAGCGGCAGCAGCTCGCCGATCAGGCCGGTGGAGCATACGGCGATGTCGTTCGCGTCCGCGCCGACGAGCGACGCGACGGTTTCGGCGGTGGCCTGGGACTGCGCGTAGCCGGCCTCGCCGGTGCACGCATTGGCGCCGCCCGAGTTGAGGATCACGGCCTTGATATGCCCGTCGGCCACGGCCTTGCGGCTCCACTGCACGGGGGCCGCGCAGAAACGGTTGAAGGTGAACACGCCGGCGGCCGCGTCCAGCGGGCCGTTGTTGACGACGAGCGCCAGATCCTTCTTGCCTTCGACGGCGGAAATGCCCGCGACCACGCCGGCCGCGGAGAAGCCTTGTGCGAATGTGACGCTCACGGTGCTACTCCGATCTTGGTAAGGCCCGCGTCCTCCGGCAGGCCGAGTGCGATGTTCAGGGATTGGACGGCCTGTCCCGCGGTGCCGCGGTTGAGGTTGTCGATGGCGGCGAAGGCGAGCAGGCGACCGGCCTTGCGGTCGGCGGCGACCTGGATGTGGGCCGCGTTGGAGCCGACGATGTTGGCCGTGGCAGGCAGCGTGCCGGCCGGCAGCACGTTCATGAAGTCCTGTCCGGCGTAGGCGTCGAGCCATACCTTGCGGATCTCGTCGTCGCTCATCGCGGCGGCCTTCTCGCTCATCTTCGCGGAGACGACGGCGAGGATGCCGCGCGACATCGGCACGAGGATCGGCGTGAAGCCGAGCGTGAACCGGGCCGCGTCGGCCGCACCGAGACCTGCGGCGTGCGCGAGGTTCTGCAGGATCTCGGGGATGTGCCGGTGGGTGCCGCCCACGCCGTAGGGCACGGCGGAGCCGAGCGCCTCGGCGGCCAGTAGATTGGTGCGCTTGAGGTTCTTGCCGGCGCCCGAATAGCCGACGGCGAGGTCGGCGACGATGCTGTCCGGTTCGATGAGTCCTTCGGCGACTCCCGGCTGCATGGCGAGCGTGACGGCGGTCACGTTGCAGCCCGGGCCCGCGATGCGCTTGGCGCCCGGCAGGGTCTCGCGCTGGCGTCGGTACGTGCCGTCGGCCTCCTTGCCGACGATGAGTTCGGGCATGCCGTACGTCCAGTGTTCGTAGAAGTCGCCGCCGTAGTATTCGTCCCACGCGGTCTTTTCCTCGAGCCTGTGGTCGGCGCCGAGGTCGACGACCACGGCGTGGGGGTCGAGTTGGGCGGCCAGTGCGCCGGACGCGCCGTGCGGCAGCGCGAGGATGATGACGTCGTGGCCGTTGAGCGCCTCGGGCGTGGTGTCCTCGACGGTCAGGTCGGCCAGCTGCGGGATGTGCGGCATGTGCTTGCCCAGCTTGTCCCCCACCGACGAATGGCCGGCCACGCAGGTGACCTCGAAGTCGGGATGCGCGGCCAGAATGCGCAGCGCCTCGCCTCCCGCGTATCCGGTCGCACCTGCCACGGCTACCGTATGCTTCGCCATGTCATGTCTCTTTTCCTTGATGTACGTGAACATCACGACACTATACACTTTATGCAGAACATTGCATAACTATGCAGTGTCGTTTTCGAGACATGCCGCATTCCGCCACGTCGGCGCACGCCATGCCGTGGCGCCGGCCGGCGTCACGCGCTGATCGGACCGTCCCCCGTGCCGCCGGTGCCGGCCGTACCGCCTTCGATCATGTTGAGCATCTCCTGGTAGTAGTCGAGCACGCTCATGCCGTTCATCACCAGCCATACGCTCATGATCGTGAAGAACACGTTGACGAACACGGCGATGAACGCCAGCCAGAAGCCCTTCATGTTCAGCGTGCGCGTACGCCACATCGAGATCGCGCCCATCACGGCCGGCAGCACCGGCACCGGGAAGAACAGCGCGCATACGAGCGCGATGATCGCATACGCGTCCCAGTGGCCGTACAGCGGGTTCTGCCGCGGATCGTTGACGTCGATGCCGTGGAAGTAGCGCGGCGTGTGCCCGTCGGCCGTCTGCTGGGGCTGCTGCGGCTGCGGGAACTGCTGCATATACGGCGGCCGCCCGTATCCCGCGTTGCCCTGCGCCGGCTGCCGGCCGGACGCCGCGTACGGATCGGACTGCGCGTAGCCGGCGTTCGACGGTGCCGCCGGGCCCATGCTCGGTTGGGCGTTCGCGGCCGGCGTGGCCGGCGTCGGATCCGGGGCGCCGTACACGTACGGGTTGTACCCTGCCGGATACTGGCTGACCATGGCGCCGTATTCCGGCTGCTGGTACTGCCCGTACTGCGGAGCGCCGTTCGGCGTCGCCCCGGCGGTCTGGCCTTCGCCCGGCTGATCGCCGTTCGTGTTCTGGGAATCGGTCATGGTCACCATCCTTGCATGGTCGTCATATCAATGATGGGGCTTTCCCCTTGCGGCGGAAAGCCCCATCTCATATCGTGCGGCTGCGCTCCGCGCGATCAGCGATCAGGCGCGCAGCTGGGCGCCGAGTTCGGCGGCGCTGTCGACGATCGTCTTGCGGATCGTCTCGCTGTCCTCGGCCGTCAGCGTGCGGTCGGGCGCGCGGAAGACGACTGCGAACGCAAGCGACTTCAGTCCCTCGCCGATCTGGTCGCCGGTGAACACGTCGAACAGTTCGATCGACTCGAGCGCGTCGCCCGCGGCCTTGCGGATCACGTCCGCCAGCTGGGCCGCACTCACCGAGGAAGGCACGGTGAACGCGAGATCCTGCTTGACCGGCGGGAACGTGGAGATCGGCTTGGCCTGGACCGGCTTGCCGTCGAGCGTGGCGAACAGCGCGTCCAGGTCGAGCTCGAACGCGGCCGAATGGGCCGGGAAGCCGAGCGCCTCGTTGACGTGCGGGTGCAGCTCGCCGACCATGCCGACGAACGTGTCGCCGGCCATGACGCGCGCGGCGCGGCCCGGATGCCACTGGGCGGGCACGTCGGCCGCGGCCGGCTGGTCGAACGTCAGTCCGGCGCCCAGCAGCTTGGAGATGCGCTGCACCGCTTCGGCGGCGTCGCTCCAGTCGACCGCGCGCTTGTCGCCGAGCCAGCCGCTGTGTTCGGCCAGCCCGGTGAAGATGCCGGCGACGTGCATCGGCTGCTTGGGCAGGCCGGCGTCGAGCGCGGCGAGCTGCTCGTCGGTCGGCTTGATGCCGCCCGGCAGGGCCGGGATGGCCGGCGCGTTCGGATCCCACAGGTAGACGTGGCCGATCTCGTACAGGCTGATGTTCTCGAGGCCGCGACGCAGGTTGAGCTGCACGGTGCCGGCCAGCGTCGGCAGGATGTCGCGGCGCAGGAACGGACGGTTGCCGGCCAAGGGGTTCGCGACCTCGACGCTCACGCGCTTGATCGCCTCCGCGTCGTAGCCGAACTCCTTGTACTCCTCGTCGCCGATGAACGGGTAGCTGAGCGCCTCGACCATGCCGTATTCGGCCAGTTCGTTGGCGATCTGGCGGCGGTGGCGCTGCTCGGAGGTCAGTCCGACCGCGTCCTTGACCGGCGCCGGCGGCACGGTGACGGGGATCTCGTCGTAGCCGACGAGTCGGGCCACCTCCTCGACCAGGTCGCACGGTTCGTTCAGGTCCGGACGCCAGCTCGGCGCGGTCACGGAGAACTCGCCGTTGCCGCCGCCGGCCACGCGGCAGCCGATGTCGGTGAGGATGTCGCTGATGCGGTTCACGTCAAGGTTCAGGCCGGCCACGCGGGCGACCTCGCTGGCCTTGAAGTGGATCGGGCGGCGGAAGACGACGTTGTTCACGTCGGCCGGATGCTCGCTCGGCTCGCCGTCGCCGTAGCGCGAGAGCAGGTCGGCGGCCATCTGCGCGGCGGCCGGCTGCAGCTGCGTGTCGACGCCGCGCTCGAAGCGGCGGGACGCCTCGGACGGGATCTTGTGGCGGCGTGCGGAACGCGCGACGGTCACTTGGTCGAAGTGCGCGGCCTCGAGCAGGATGTTCTTGGTCTCCGCGGTGACCTCGCCGTACAGTCCGCCCATCACGCCGGCGATGCCGAGGATGCGCGAGCCGCGTTCGCCGTTCGGCGAATCGGTGATGAGCAGGTCCTCGACGCTCAGGTCGTGCTTTTTGCCGTCGAGCGTGGTCAGCTGCTCGCCTTCGTGGGCGCGGCGCACGACGATCGGGCCTTCGATCTTGTCCATGTCGTACGCGTGCATCGGCTGGCCGAGGTCGAGCATCACGTAGTTGGTCACGTCCACGGCGAGCGAGATGGAGCGCATGCCGGCGCGGGTCAGGCGGCGGCGCATCCAGTTCGGCGTGTGGGCGGCCGGGTTGAAGCCGCGCACGGCGCGCGCGTAGTAGCGGTCGCAGCCGGTCACGCCGTGGATCGGGTTCTGGTCGTCGATGACGACCTCGATGTCGGGCTTGACGTTCGGGTCGCCGGTCGCGGCCGGGGCCTTCTCGCCGTACTCGATCGCCGGGTCGACGTACGCCGCGCCGGTCGAATGATGGTATTCGCGCGCGACGCCGCGGTAGGAGAACGCGTAACCGCGGTCCGGCGTGATGTTGATCTCGAGCAGCGGCTGGTCGAGGTGCAGCAGGTGCATCGCGTCGTCGCCGGGCTTGAGCGCGTCGTATTCGGCGGGGGTGAAGCCGTAGTTGCGCAGCAGGATGATGCCGTCGTGGTTGTCGCCGAGGCCGAGCTCGCGCTCGGAGGCGCACATGCCGTTGGAGATGTGGCCGTAGGTCTTGCGCGGCTCGATCTTGAAGTCGCCCGGCAGCACGGCGCCCGGCAGCGTGACGACGACCTTCTCGCCGGCCTTCATGTTGGGCGCGCCGCAGATGATGCCGCGCGGCACCTTGTTGCCGTTCTCGTCGGTCTCATTCCATTCGGGGCCGCAGTCGACGTGGCACCAGTTGATGACCTTGCCGTTCTTCTGCGGTTCCGGGGTGGCGTCCACCACGTAGCCGACGACGATCGGACCGGTCACCTGCGAGGCGTGGATCTCCTCCTCCTCGAGGCCGACGCGCACGAGGTCCTTGGCGAGCTGCTCATAGGTGAGGTCCGCGGGAACCTCGACGTGGTCCTTGAGCCAATCGATATCGATCATGGGCATGGGCTATCTCACTCCCCCATCACAAACTGTTCGCTGAATCGCACGTCGCCTTCCACGAGGTCGTGCATGTCGTTGATGTCGTGGCGCAGCAGCAGCGTGCGCTCGATGCCGACGCCGAACGCGAAGCCGGTGTACACGTCCGGGTCGATGCCGGCGGACTTGAGCACGTTCGGGTTGACCATGCCGCAGCCGCCCCATTCGAGCCAGCCTGCGCCGCCCTTCTTGTCGGGGAACCACAGGTCGAGCTCGGCGCTCGGCTCGGTGAACGGGAAGTAGCTCGGGCGCAGACGGGTCTTCGCCTCGGGGCCGAACATGGCGACGGCGAGCTTGTCGAGCACGCCCTTCAAGTCGGCCATGGTCAGGTGCTTGTCGACGGCGAGCGCCTCGCACTGGTGGAAGACCGGCGTGTGGGTGGCGTCGAGCTCGTCGGTGCGGAACACGCGGCCCGGGGAGGCGATGTACAGCGGCACGCCGCGGGTGATGAGCGCGCGGACCTGGTCGGACGAGGTCTGAGTGCGCACGATCATGTTGGAGCCGACGAAGCCGGCGGCGTCCTTGGCCTGGTTGCCCTTGACGTAGAACGTGTCCTGCATCTGGCGGGCCGGATGGTCGGGACCGAAGTTGAGCGCGTCGAAGTTGTACCATTCGGTCTCCACTTCGGGGCCGGCGGAGATCTGCCAGCCCATCGAGGTGAAGAAGTCCTCGACGTCCTCGATGACCTTGGAGATCGGGTGGCGCGCGCCGAGCGGCTTGCGCTCGACGGGCAGCGTCATGTCGACGGTTTCGGCGGCGAGCGCCTTGGCCTCTTCGTCGGCCTTGACCTGCGTCTCCTTGGCGCCGAACGCGCGGCCGAAGTCGGCGCGCAGCTTGCTCATGAGCTTGCCGGCGTCCTTCTTCTGGTCGACGGGCAAGGCTCCGATGCCCTTGCTGGCGAGGGTCAGCGCCGAGATGACCTCGCTTTTGATGGATTTCAGTTCCTCCGAGCTGGAGGCGTTCTCGATTCTGGCAATGCCGTCGGTCACCGCATCGGTCACCGACTGGGCATCGAATTGCGCTTCTGCCACGAGCACCCTTTCCTTGACTTGCACGCGTCACATGCGTGAAAACATGCGTTTTTCAAGCGTTTTACCAACTGTCCATTGTTCCCAGACGACTCGACATAGAACGGCCGTGAGGGTTCGCATCAGCCGATGCGCGGAACCGTTCCCGTCACCGCGTCATGGCGAGGCTCATGAGCATCACCGCGGCGGACGTGCCGAGGTTGAGCGATTCGGCCTTGCCGTAGATCGGGATGGACACGATGCGGTCCGACTGCGTGAGGATCGCCTCGGGCAGGCCGCGCGCCTCGTTGCCGAACAGGATCGCCTCGCCGGCCGGGCTTGCGCCGGCGGCCTTCGCGTCGCGTCGTTCGGCGAGCACATCCGGCAGGGATTCGGGGGTGCGGCCGTCCATGCCGTACACGTCGGCTGCGGTCACGGCCATGTTCTGTTTGCGCGACCAGTCAAGGAACTCGTCGGTCGCCATCGCGACGACGGGCAGATGGAACAGCGATCCGGCGGTGGAACGGATGACCTTCGGGTTGAACGGGTCGACGCATTCGTCGACGAGCACGACCGCGTCGCATCCGGCCGCGTCGGCCGCGCGGATCACCGTGCCCGCGTTGCCGGGGTCGCGCACCTGCCAGAACGCGGCGACGAACGGCTCGCCGTCGCCGTCGTGCCTCGTCTCGTCGTAGCGCAGCACCTCGCGCATGGCGTCCATGTCGCCGACCGCGGCGATGCCCTGCGCGTCGGAGCTGATCTTGTTCATGACGTCACGGGTCGCCTTGTGCACGTAGACGCCGGACTGCAGCGCCTTGCCGGCGATCTTCGCGATGGTCGGGTTGGCGAACGGCGAGTCCGGATCGCTGCCGGCGGCCTCGACGTACAGGTCGCGCACGACCTCGGGCTGCCACAGGACGGCCTCACGCACGGACTGCGGTCCTTCGATCAGGAACTTCCCGTACCGTTCGCGGCTGCGACGGTTGGCGAGATCGGATACACGACGGATGCGTTCGGCCTTCACATTGGCCAGTACTTCAGCGGAAATCGGCATACCCGCCACCCTACCCCATCCCCGCGCCCGCGAAACCGTCCATGTTGCCGCGCTGCCACGCCATGCCCGGCAACGCAACAGGCCCCTCCGGCCGCGGTGGATCCGTGACCGGAGGGGCTTGAACCCGACGGCGCTACCTGCGCCGCAGCGGGGCCAGTTCGAACACCTCGTCGCTGGCGGCCGCCACTTCGGGCGAATGCGTGACGATGATCACGCACACGTTCTGCTCGTGGGCGAGCGTGCGGAAGATCGACATGATGTCCTCCTGCGTGCCGAGGTCGAGGTTGCCGGTCGGCTCGTCGGCCACGATCACGGACGGTCCGTAGCTCAGGGCCCGGGCGATCGCCACGCGCTGCTGTTCGCCGCCGGACAGGTGCAGGATGCGCTCGTTGGCGTATTCGGCCGGCAGATGCACCTGCTCGAGCAGCTTGACGGCGAGCTCCTTCTTGGGCTGGTCGAACTTCTTGCCGGAGGCGTCCATGGAGAGCATGATGTTCTCCGCGACGGTCAGCTGCGGCAGCAGGTTGAAGCTTTGGAAGATCACGCCGATGTCGTGGCTGCGGTAGTCGTAGCGGTCCTGCTTGGCGAGGTCCTTGCCGTTGTACAGCACCTTGCCTTCGGTGGGGTTGGCGAGGCCGGAGATGAGCGAGAGCATCGTGGTCTTGCCCGCGCCGGACGGTCCGGTGATGGAGTGCACTTCGCCGGTACGGAAGGAGTGCGTGATGTCGCGCAGCACCTTCTTGCCGCCCTTGGTGTAGGAGTAGCTGACGTGGTCGAGTTCGAGGATGGGCTTGGTTTCGTTGGTTTCGGTGGTCATGATGACGGTTCCTTTACTGAATGCAGAACGCAGGTGCGGGATGGGATCACGAACGATCGGCGAGGATCTGCAGCGGCTCGTAGCGCATGACGAACACGACGGCGACGAGCGCGGCGACGAGCGTCAGTCCAAGGCCGATGGCGAGCAACTGGCCGACGATCTTGAGGTTGACGGTCGCGTTGACGTTGGAGACGTAGCTGACGGCCTGTCCCATCATGCCGCCGGGGCCGTTCTGCCGGCCGGCGTTCGTGTTGGTCGTGTTGGACGAGGACGACGAGTCGCTGGACGACGAGGACGAATCGGACGAGCTGGACGAATCGGACGACGACGAGTCAGAAGCAGAGTCGGAGGACGACGATCCCGGCGCGCCCGGCCCCTGCATGTCGCGGCCGAACTGCGCGTTCTGGCTGGACGCCTGCGACTCCTGCTGCGCGACCTGTGCGGCGAGCAGCTGGTTGGAGACCGGCACGGAGGCGATCGCGCCGCCCGCCGCGCCCAGCGCGAGGCCGATCATCGTGACGACGAGCAGCTCGAACGTGAACTGCGCGGCCACCTTGACCTTCTTGACGCCGATGGCCGTGAGCACGCCCACCTCGTACTTGCGTTCGCGCACGTTGAACAGGGTGATGACCACGAGTACCACCGCGCCGACGCCGAGCACGATGAGCAGCAGGGTGAGCGCGAACTGGGCAAGGTTGTTGAGCGGCACGAGGCTGGACTCGTACTGTTCGACGTCCGCGGAGGAGACGGTGTAGTCGTCGCTCAGACCGGCGTCCGCCACGTCGGAGACGAAGGTCTCGTAGTCGTCCTTGCTGGAGAAGACGTACGTGTAGTTGAGCTGCGCGGCCGCGGTTTCGGTGGTGTTGCCGCTCGAGTCGGTCGTTTCGATCGTCGAGTCGGAGTCGAGGCCGAGGGACTTGAGCGTGGAGACGGACGTGTAGATCGCGTTGGCCGGGTCGGACGCGGTGGAATTCATCGGGCCGCCCATCTGATTGGACGATTCGGTGCTGTTCTCGTAGATGCCGACGATGGTGAGCTTGTACGTGGTGTCGCTGTCGGACGCGTTCTCGACGGTGATCGTGTCGCCGACGGACAGGTTGTTGAAATCGGCGAGTTCCTTGGAGATGATCACATCGCCGTCGGAGTCGGAGTCGTAGCCGAACACCTCGCCGTCGCTCATCGTGAACGTGCCGTTCTCGGCGTTGGCGACTGCCTCGTCGGAGGAGAAGCCGACGAGCGAGAAGTCGCCGGTGGTCATGGTCATGCCGCCCATGCCGCCGCCCTGGCCGCCGCCGGGCTGCTGCTGGCCGTCGCCGGAGCCGTTCGCGTCGGACTTGGACGAGTCGGACGAGCTGGAGCCGGAGCTGGACGACGACGAATCAGAGGAAGAAGAGGACGAGGACGAGCTGGACGTCGAGTCCTCGACCGGCTGGAAGTCGTCGGTCGCGGCCAGCGACGCGGTTTCCGTGTAATACGTGGACTTGACCGCGCTGGACGCCTTGGCGTACTTCTGGTAGTCGGCGAGCGTGAGCTGCTTGTCGCTCATCGCCTCGCGCATGGCGTCGAAGTCCGGCGCGGAGTCGGACGACGAGCTGGACGAATCGGAGGAGTCCGAAGAAGAATCAGAAGAATCGGACGAGGACGACGAGTTGCGCAGTTCGCTGATCGCCTTGCTGCGGTCGAAGCTGATCTGCGCGGTGATGGTCGTGTTCTCGAGTCCGGTCTCGCGCGCGGTCACGGCCGCCTGCCGTATCGCGAGGCCGATGGTGGCCGCCGCCGCGATGATCGCGACGATGATGGCGATGAGGATGTTGCGCCCCTTGTTGCGTATGACGTTTCGCCATGCGTTCTTGACTACGAACATGATGGTCCTTTGGTCGGTATGCCTGTGGTTTCAACCGGACCGAACTTGGGCGGTCCGTCTACTGTGCCATGAAACCGCCGTAGCGTGGCAAACCGCTGGAACGGGCCTGTGCCGACTCTGGCCGTCCCGTTCCAGTTCCTTGACCGTTTCCTGAACGTTGTCTGAGCGCGTCTCCTCACAAGTTGGTGCGCATAAGTTGTCCGCCCAGTTCCGGAATCGTGCTTCGCGCGATGCTGTGCTGTCAGCTGTCTTCGGCCGCGCGGCAGCTTTGCATAGTGAAACCAACAAGCAACCGAAGTAGCCGACGACAGCAAGAAGCTGGCGGAGCCTCGGCCCCCCTCACTGAGGGGGCTGTCGAGCGCAGCTCGACTGGGGGAGCTCCGCGGCCAACGGCCGCCAACAAACAGCATCGCGCGCAGCGCGATTCCGATATCAGTTGCCGCCGAGGAACGCGAAGGTGCCGGCGAACCCGGCGCATACGAGCGCCACGACCGGGATGGCGAGGCACACGGCCATGAACACCCAGTCGCGCACATGCGTCTCGCTCACGCGCGCGTGGCTGCGCGGTCCGTCGCCGCCGAAGCCGCGCGCCTCCATCGCGGTGGCCAGCGTGGTGGACCGGCGGATGGACAGCACGAGCAGCGCGAACGCCTGCGGGAAGAACGCCTTGAACTTGTTGTCGTCGCCGAGGCCGCGCGAGCGGCGGGAGGCGGTCAGGGCTGACCAGTCGTCCTGCAGCACGGAGAAGAGGCGCATGCCGGCAAGGCCGCCGTAGACGAACCGGTCGGGCAGGCGCAGTTTCTGGCTGAACGCGTCGGCCAGGTCGGTCGCGTCGATGCCGAGCACGGTGATGATGGCCGGGATGCCGATGGCGAGGATGCGGATGGCCGTGGCGATGGCCAGCTGCGAGGAGCGGTCGGTGATGTGGATCATGCCCCACTGCCACCAGGTCGCGCCGCCGGCCTTGCCGTACAGGAGCACGGCGAGCGCCGATCCGGGCGCGCCGATCCACACGGGCCAGGTGGAGCGCACCACGCGCCACGGCGTGAACCCGATGGCCATGAGCGCCACGAATTCCAGTGCGAGCGCCACCGACGCGGACACCCAGTCGAGGCTGAGCAGCATGGGCAGGGCCGTCAGGAACGCGCCGCCCAGACGCACGGCGGGGTTCATGGAGGCGAGCACGCGCGAGCGGCTGGACGGTTTCGGCGGTTCGACGCGTTCGTTGACGGCGCTGACCGGTACCACCTGCGGCGCTCCGTCTTCCGGCGCCTCGGAAGCGATATCAGCAGCCGTCTGCCGCACGCGCCACTCCCCCGCCGTGTCGGCCGGCACGAGTTCGACAAGCCGCGCGCCGAGCGCGGTGACGAGCTCGCGGTCGTGCGTGACGACGATGATGCTCACGCCGTCGCCGCGCAGGCTGTGGATGAGCGTGACGATCTGCATCCACGTGCGCCGGTCCTGTCCGAACGTGGGTTCGTCGAGGATGAGCACGCGAGGAGCCGCGGCCAGCGACGCGGCCACGGTGAGCCGTCGCTTTTCGCCGCCGGAAAGCGTGTACGGGTTCGCCTTCGCGTATTGGATGAGGTTGAACCGGGTGAGCAGCTCGCGCGCGCGTCGTTCCGCCTCGGCCTCGTCGCAGCCGGTGCGCAGCGGTCCGAGCATGACCTCTTCGAGCACGCTGCCGCGCGCGAACTGGTGTTCGGGGTTCTGGAACACGTAGGAGATGCGCGAGGCGAGTTCGGTGGACTTCCAAGCCAGCGGGTCGTCGCCGCTCGCGCCGGCGGCGAGCGCGGCGGACGCCTTCACGCGCCCTCCCACCGGTTCGAGCAGTCCGGCGAGCGTGAGCGACAGCGTGGATTTGCCGGCGCCGTTCATGCCGACGAGCGCGGTGATCTGCCCGGGCCGGAACGCGAGGCCGATGTGTTCGGCGATCGGCCTGCCGTTGCGTCCGATCGCGAGGTCTTCGGTGGACAGCAGCACGTCGCCGCTGCCGGTGCGCGCCGAATACGCGGGTTCGTCGGCGGTGTGGATGCGCGTGATCTCGTCGCCCGGGCGACGGTATTTCGCCGGCACCCAGATGCCGAGTTCGGCGAAGTCGAGGTCGGGGTTGCGGAACACGTCGTCGGGCGTGCCGTCGGCGACGATCACGGTACGGCGGAAGCCGCTGCGGTCGACCTCGTCCTCGTCGCCGGTCTGGGCGACGCGGGCGCGCTGCATGTCGTCGGTTTCGAGTCCGAGCACGACGACGCGGTCGATCATGTCGATCCACGGGCCGGCGCGGTGTTCGACGAGCACCATGGTCGAACGGTAGCGGTCGAGCACGTCGCGCACGGCGCCGACGATCTGCGTGACGCCGTCCGGGTCGAGGTTCGCGGTCGGCTCGTCGAGCAGCAGCACGCCGGGGCGCATGGCGAGCGCGCCGGCGAGCGCGAGCCGTTGCATCTGCCCGCCGCTTAAATGCATGGTGGAGCGGTGCAGTTCGACGCCGCCCATGCCGACCGCGGCGAGGCTGTCGTCGACGCGCTTCCAGATCTCGTCGCGCGGCACGTCGAGGTTTTCGGGACCGAACGCGACGTTGTCGCCGAGCCGCTGGAAGATCGCCTGCGCGTCCGGGTCCTGCAGTACGAGGCCGACGCGTCCGCGCGCCTGGTTGACGGGCACGCCGTCGATGAGCACACGTCCTTCGGTCACGCCGCCGTCGGAGTCGAGCTGGCTGGTCGTGCCGTCTTCGGCGGTGACGGTCTGGCTGTCGGCGCCGAGCAGTCCGGCCGCGCCTTCGAGGATCGTGGATTTGCCGATGCCGGACGCGCCGAGCAGCAGCACGCGCTGGCCGGCTTCGACGGTCAGGGTCAGCCCGCGCACCGCGAAGTGCTTGCGCGAGGCGTGACGGTAGCCCCAGCCGTCGAAGGTGAGCGTGGCGTTGTCCGCGACGACGTCGCGCGGGCGCGCGTCCGCGGGTTCCGTGGTGGTGTGCGTGTTCGGTGCGGTGATGTTCGGCACGATGGTCCTCGGTTGGATTGGTGTGCGCCGGCCGCGTACGGCCGGATGCTTGATGGTTCGCCGGTTGCGACGAGCGGTTGTGATGATCGATTGTGATGATATGAAAACGGCCGTCCGCGCGCCCGGATGCCGATCGAACGGTTCCGGTCGCGCGGGCGGCGCGTCAGTGTCGGGTCATGATGCGGTGATGTCCGGCCGTGTTCAGCCGCGCACTTCGCGGCCCGAGGCGAACTTGTCGAGCGCGCCGGTCTTGGCGATGGCGATGTACAGGTACCACATGAGCACGCCGGCGATCACGAGGCCGGACAGCGCGGTGGAGACGAGGTACATGATGCCGTAGGGGCCGGTCAGGTCGATGGCCTGCAGGTTGCTGAAGAAGCTGTAGCCCCAGCAGCCGACGCCGGCGAGCGCGCCGGAGAGGATGGTGATGCCCAGGTTCCACACCTTGTAGGCCACGAACACGAAGGCGAGTTCGGCGAACAGGCCCTGCACGAGGGCGATGGCGAACGTGGACAGGCCGCCCCACTGGTTGCCCATGAGCGCCTCGAGCACGCCGGCGACGACCTCCGCGTAGATGGCGGCGCCGGGCTTGCGCACGATGATCGCGGCAAGCGGCGCGGCGAACAGCCACAGGCCGTTGAGCAGGCCGGCCAGGCCCGGGATGATGGCGTCGAGCGCGGCCCACGGCGCGTTGATGACGAGCGCGACGATCCAGTAGATGAACGCGCTGGCCACGCCGATCACGGACGCGACGGCGATGTCGACGACACGCCACTTGAAGTTTACGGTTGCAGCAGTCATGATGTGCCTTTCTCTCTTTCGCGCGCCGCTGTTCGGCACGTCTTCAAGGCACGGGAGGAAGAGCGACGTCCGTGCGCCGGCATTATCCGGATTCACGTTCAATCGGTCGGGGAAGCACCCCTCTCAGCCCCGGCTTGCGCAAAGCGACAGCCGCGGCCCCCGTGTCAACGCTCCCGAGCATAGACCATGCGCCGGGCTTTGTCCATCATTCCGGCCGAAACGCGTCCGTTCGGCGAGAACGGCCGGGACACGGCAACAATCGCATGCCGTCGCGGACCGTCCGTCACCGGTGCTTGAAGAAGCGGAACAGCTGCGATTCGCGGATCGTCAGCCCCGACAGCATGGCCGCGACCATCACGCCGGCGAACAGCGCGGCCGGCGTGCGCAGCGCGGCGACGAGCACGGCCATCGGATCGGACTGCGACATGCGCACGCAGTACGCGACGAGCAGGCCGGCACCGGCCGCGCTCGCCGATCCGCCCCATATCAGCGTTTCGATCGCGATGCCGAGCAATTGCGCGCCTTTGGTCTGGCCGGAGTGCAGCGCGCCCGCGTATTCGAGCCGTCGCCGGCGCACGGAGACGATGCCGAGCAGGAGTCCGACGGCGAGCGCTGCGAGCGGCGTCCATCGGGTCATGCGGTTCAGGTAGCCGGCCTGCGCGTCGTAATGCGAGTCGAAGCCTTTGTTGACGGCCATCACGCCGGCCGGGTTCTGTCCGTCCGCGGCGACGACGGTGGAGTACAGGAGCGTTTCGGTCTGGTCGCTGGCGGGCCATTGCCGGGCCCAGCATTCGGTGAACGTGCCGTCGGTGGCGGAGACGGGCACGAGGATCGCGTATACGAAGCGCGTGTCGCGTCCGTCGTTGGGCCAGTCGAATACGCCGGCGACGGTGGCGGTGCCGTGGTCGGTGGCGAACGGGCCGCCTACGGCGAGGCCGAAGTCGTGCGCCACGTCGCTGGACACCCAGATGCCGGACGCGTCGGGCCGCGTGCGTCCGGTGGCGTCGGCGGCGGCGAGCAGGTCGATCATGCCGGGTGTGATCTGGTAGGAGGTGATGTCCTTGCCGGGCGTGGAGACGGGCGTGAGCGGGTCGCCGATGCGCATGGCCCCGGCCATGCTTGGTCCGTCGTCGATGCCGGCGAGCCGGTCGCACACGCTGCCGTCGATCGCGGTGCCCATGATGGTGGTCGTGTCGGCGAGCGCGGTGATGCGCGTGGTCGCCTCGCGTTCGAGGCCGATCACGGAGGCCGCCTCGTAGCCGCCGAGCAGCGTGCCGGCGAGCAGTACGGCGAGGAACATGACGACGGCGTGCGCGGTGCCGGAGCCGATGTTGCGCAGCGCTTCGGAGATGACCGATCCGAGTCTCATGGCCGTTCCCCCGTCGTCGCGGCGTCCTCACCTTCGCGCGGCGCGTAGTCGGCGAGGTCGAGCACGCGGCCGCAGGTGTCGCGCGTGTCCGGGTCGTGCGTGGCGATGAGCACGATCATGCCTTGCCCGGCGAGGTTGCCGAGTACATGGCTGACGGAGTGGGCGGTGCGTGTGTCGAGCTGTGCGGTTGGCTCGTCGACGAGCAGCAGGTCGGGCCGGGAGCAGACGGCGCGGGCGAGCATGAGGCGTTGCGCCTCGCCGCCGGACAGGTCGGAGAACCGGCGATCGGCCGCGTAGCCGAGGTCGAACAGGTTCATTGCGTCGAGCGCCTGCGTTTCGGCGTCGCGCCGGCGCATGCCTTTGGCGAGCAGCGGGAAGACGACGTGGTCGAGCGCGGTGCGGTTGGCCACCCCGTACGGGTTTTGGAACACCCAGCCGATGCGGCGTATGCCGATGCGTTCGACGCTGCCGTGATACGGTTTCTCCCAGCCGGCGAGGATGGACAGCAGCGTGGATTTGCCGCAGCCGCTCGGCCCGCATACGGCGATGGTCTGTCCGGGTTCGGCGGCGAAGTCGAGATGCTCGAACAATACGTCAGTGCCGGGGAACCGGTGGGCCAGATCGTGCGTGACGACGCATGCGGGGGCCGTCATCGGCATTGCCTTCCGGAAAGGCCCTTGCCGAGCATGACGCCGGTGATGGCGGAGACGTCCGACCCGTCGGCCGGCTGCACCAGGCTGGCGCCGAGTTCGGAGCCGACGATGGAGACCTTCACATCGGTGCCGTCCGTGGTGGCGATGCAGCCTTGCGTGCCGTCGGCGCCGAATACCGCTGCGGCGGGCACGCGCAGGACCTGTATGGGTTCGCCGAGCGTGACGGTTGCGCCGATGCCGGCGGCGAGCGTGCCGGCGTCCATGCTGCGGTAGTCGTCGGTCGCGGCGACCTGGTCGCAGAATGCGGCGTCGGTGATGCTGGTCTGTCCGGCCGGCAGCGTGGTGCTTTGGCCGAGGATGGTGATGGTGCGGTCCTGTTCGGAAGGTTGCCCGTTTTTGATGGCGAGCTGTGTGAGCGTGCCGGGGATCTGGCCGACGGACGCGCCGGCCTGCACACTGGTGCCTTCGATGGCGGTCCATGAGCCGACGCGTACGGATGCGGCGGGGATCCAGAGGATGTCGGAGAGGCTGAGCGTGCCGTCGGAGTTGTTGCCGTTGTCGTTCATGAGCTGGCGCAGGCCGTCGGAGGTGGCCCACCAGAAGATGTTCGAGCCGGGCACGGAGTTGTAGCCGAGCCGGTTGAGTTCGTCGTTGAGGGCGAGCACGTCGTCGCCCCGGTCGCCGGTGGCGAGGTTGCGGTAGAGCGGGGTGGAGGTGTTGAGCGCGACGATGTAGCGGTCGTTGACTTTCATGGCGGTGCGCCCGGAGGTCAGGCCGTCGCCCGACCAGTCGCCGGTGACGGTGCCGGTGGCGTTGCCGATCAGGTCGCGCGTGGCGGAGATGGTGGGGACGACGGTGACCTGTTGGGAGCCGGCGTACTGCTGCACGTTGACCGGCGCGCTGGTCACCTCCTTGGCCGCGCCGAGCAGTTCGGGGGGCCGGTCGGGCATCCATAGCGCGCATGCGCCCACCGCTCCGGACGCCGCCACGATGACGGCGAGCAGCAGCCACGCGAGTGCCGCGCTCCCCCTGCGCCGGACGCCCTGGTCTTTCCCTGACTTGCCCTTCATACGGAACCACCTTCGGTCTTCCCCGCAACTTGCTACTGACAACGGTTGCATAATATGGTCGTAATGTCAAATCACCATATAAGCGTGTTGCGCATACGACAATACCGATGCATCGCTGGTTTATTTCACATCCATATCATGCCGCTTCCCCATCGACTGCCATGAAAATATCCGAATCATATTGCGGAACATGCGTATCATATATTATCCAAAGGGATGTTCGATCATGCTTTCCGGATCGTCGTCAAATACGGTCAAAGCGTTGTTCGCGGCCTCGCAGCCTCATAATCCGATATCGGGATACTGCCAGCATCATCAGAAGCACATCCAGGTACACAACAAAACACCACGCATGGGAATGCAACTTCCACAATCCGACAAAACCTGCCCATTATCCCGATCCTTTCTCACACCGGCACCGAGCGAACCTTGCTCAACGATTCCCGCAACATCAGCCGAATGGGTGCATGACCGTATCCGATCCGTACATGCCATCCACGCTGGAATGGTTAGAGGCAAGACATCCCGCCGCCTCCGGATCGGAAACGTCGAAACCGTAGTCGCCTTTGTCCTCATCCTCCTGGAACCTGGCCGCGGTGTAATCCTTGGACACCACTTCGGCACGCCGAAGACAGTCCGCAACGGCCTCGTACCGGTTGCCGTACAGCGACGGGTTCGCCGTCTGAAGCCGATAGATGCCGTCCACGTCGACGACGTTCTCAAACATGCAGTCGGCTTTATCCTCACGCCATTTATCCAACATCTGCGAAGTCACCTTGACATCGCTCGGCCCAACATTCGCCATACGATACACGCCATTGGGATACTTGATCAGCAGAACCTCCTTGTACCCCAAGTCATACAGGCACTGCTTCACGTTCGACCACGCCTTCTCATAATCCACATCGGACACCCTGCCGGTCTCCTTCGCACGCTCCAGCGCCTCACGCTGAAAAGCGTCATACGATGAATCATTCCGGCTCAGCTTCAGCAGCCGATCGATCTGGGCTTCAAGCGACGACGCGATCCTCTCGCTCTGAACCCCTTCCTCATCATCGGCCTCGGTTTCAACCTGTTTCACGCCGGACGTACATCCGGCAAGCGACATCGCGAGACAGACCGATGCAACGCAGCAGAAAACACGTTTCAACCACAGCGGACCTCTGGCCGGCCACTTACCTGAATACACGTCCGACATGTCGATCATCTCCTGCTGATATAAGCAAAATCACCGGCAAGAATGTAAGCATTCCCACTCTTACGAGCCGAACATCCTTCACAGGCCTGAGCAAAATCTTCGTCAAAGTTGGACTCGCTATCTTGCCGGACGTAACAATACGTTCCTGTAGAAACTATTCACCAATGAATGCACCTTCTGACCATATGGGTCTCCAGTTATTTAATTATAAACCAACCCAAAAAAACATACAATCGCAACACACTACCCATTTTGTGAACTTTTTCAGCAATACTCAGCACCGCTTGCGGGATTTATCCATCTCCAGACACCTTGTTTTACATCCTTGAACGTTCATAGAAGGTTCGAGACCAAATCAATGGTCATATCAACCAAGGGGACGCCATGTCGCATCACTGCCATTATCACCCACTGAACTTCGACCATTGGCCGCGAGGCATCCACGCACGCCGGCATCAGAGAAATCAAGCTCGGTTTTTTCTCCTTGCCATTGTCTCTCAAAATCGTCTCGATATTGTGCGAGATCATACGCGGAATCGACAAGATGCTCACGGTGCAGACAGTCCACTACAGCCGCATCGCCATCCTGCAGCAAGGAAACATTGCCTATCTGCCACCCGTACACCGTTGCGACATCCCTTGTATACAAGTTGGTGCATTCCATAAGGTCACCATCCAGCCGCTTTACCTGAGCTTCGGAAAGATCCGTCGCATCATATCCCGTATGATCGATGATGCCGTTGCGGAAACGCAACAGCGGAGGTTCGGACCAGCCTCTGTCCACAAGGCAGTTCTTATAATCTGCCCACGATTGTTCATAATCGGATCTTGATATTTCACCCGAATCACGAGCTCGTTCAAGTATCCGACGCTGTGAATCGGATATTTTCATCGAAGCGGAAGCGGAGTCATCACTATCCAATAGTATATCGATATATTCGCTCATGGATGAAGCGATCTTCTCGCCGCCCGACGCCTCCGAAGACGACGCATCCTGATTTACGTGCGTGGTCCCATGCGAACAGGCCGCCAATCCGGCAAATATAATAACAGTCAATATCACAGTGTTCAAAACCCTTGAACACGCCACCGATGCGTTCTTCCACATGAGACCACCCCTCACTACAAGGTGTAATACTCTACAAAATCGTAATGAGTACCGGTACCCGTGCCATATGCCTGAGAAAGACAATCAGCTTTTTCGGATGCCTGATGCCATTCGACATGTGTCCCATCCTGCACTTATGGTTGCGGCGATACATGGCTTGATCATAGAGCGAACGGTCACGTTCATGATTTTCTCGATTCTCTGTTGAATATCGGAAATTCGAATAGAAAATTATTCATCGATGAATTTATCTTTGACTTTGTGAGTCTCCAATAATTAATTATAAACCAACCCAAAAAACATACAATCGCAACACACTACCCATTTTGTGAACTTTTTTCGAAATCTTCCCATTTTGTGAAGTTTTTCAATGATCCGGAACATGTCCACATGAACGTTACGATGGTAGTCAACGGTTTTCCGCACAATAGAGGAGCTGGGATGAAGATCATAGCCTCACTGCTAACGGTTGCACTATGGTGCGCTCCGATCCCTGACGCACTCCGCTCCGGAACGACGGCCGCGACGGAGCCGCAGTACGCCTCGGCCGCGGTCATCCACTGTCCGCCGATCCTGAAATGGCTGTGCCGATGAGAGACCCGAGCGATGACGACGCCGTCGCATCCGCGTCCACGCCCGCGGCGACTCACGTGCGGCCGACACTGCGCCAACTGTCGGCCGGTCTGCGCACGCCGCGCTACTCCCGTGTCTGTGCGGCGGTCAGCCTTATCATCGCCGCGTTCACGGTGTGGGACTTCTTCATCGAAGTCCCCGAAAGCGCGTTCGCAGCCTGCGTCGCCGTCGTGCTCGTCGCATGCATCCTACTCGCCGCCGCGTTCCCCGTGCCGTGCGGCATCCTGCTGATCGTCATGGACCCGATCATCGTGGCCACGTTCAGCACCCCCACGTCATGGGACTTCTACGGCATGATGATGGCCATCGCCCTGCTCGCCTACCATTCCACCGACCGCGCCACCATCGGCATCGTCGCCGCATGTTCCGCGCTGCTGCTGTGCGAGGTGACGTTCGCGCACACGTCGGCGATCGTCGCACGGGAGATAGCCGCCATCATCGCCATGTACGCGCTCATGGCGCTGCTCGGCCGCTCGCTGCGCTGGCGCGAGGACCGGTTCGAGACGAAACGCCTCGCCGAAGCCGCGCAGGCGAAGGCCGCACGTCTGGAGCATGACGCCCGCATCGCACGCAGCATCCACGACGCCGTCTCCGGCGACGTCTCGTTCATCGCGCGCGTCGCGCAGCGGCATCTCGACGGCGACGCGTCCGCCACGCCGCAGGAATGGGCGCAGATCAACGACGCCGCCGTCAGCGCGCTCAACGCGACGCACCGCATCATCAACGCGCTCGACGACGCGCACGAGACGCACGCGGCGGGCCAAGCAGACACCTCGTACTTCCAGCGTCTCGCGCAGATCGTCACGCAGGGCGAACAAAGCCTGCGCACGCTCGGCTTCCACGGAACAAGCACGCTGCACGTCGACGCCGACGCCGCCACACCGTCACGGCGCGACCGCGAGCTCGCCTGCGAACTGGTGCACGAACTGCACAGCAACGTCATCCGCCACGGGCTCGAGAACGGCGACTACCAGCTGTCCGTAAGCGTCGGCGCGGACGGCATGCAGATCATCGCCGTCAACGACATGCGCCCGAACGCCGCGCAGGTCACGCTTCCCGGCGGGCACGGGCTCGACTTCTACCGAGGGCAGGTCCTGCGCCGCGGCGGCAAGTTCAGCGCCGGCATCGACGACGGACAGTGGGAATGCTACGCGTTCCTGCCCGCACGCCCGAACGTGGCGGCGGACACGGGCGACGGCGGACGATAATAGTGGACATGACCAGCATCACTGACGACCGGCGGCCGCTCGTCGCGATTCTTGACAACGACTTCCTCACCATCGACGCCATGCGGCGGATCGTCGCCGAACGTCTGCCGTCCGCACAGGTCACGTGGACCGGCGCGGACGGACGCGACGCGATCGAATACTGCACCGACGCGAGGCCCGCGCCAGCGCTGCTCATCGCCGACATGTCGCTGCAGGGGTTGCAGGGGCCGGAAGTGTGCCGGCGCATCCGCTTGAAAAGCAAAAAGCTCGCCATGCTGGGCATGACGAGCTTCCCGCTCGAACGTTACACGGATGCCATGCACCACGCCGGCGCGCAGGGGCTTGTGTCCAAGGCGCAGCTCAACCAGATCGGCGACGCGATCGAACTGGTGGCCTCCGGCGGCGTGATGCCCGGCTTCGACGCGCCCCGAGCGGCGTACATCCGCGTGCGGCACGAGGCGGACAACCGTATTCCGCTTACGCCGCGCGAGCAGGAGGTCGCCGACCTGTGCGCCGAGGGCATGCTCAACGACGAGATCGCCGAACGGCTCGGCATGACCGAGGGCACCGTGCGCAAGCACCTGCAGCACGTGATGGACAAGCTCGGCTACAAGAGCGCCCGCCAGATCGCCGCCATGTACGGGCGCTACGTCGATTAGCGTCCCGTCGACCATCCGACGGCCGACGGGACGCAGGGCGCTACCGGCCGAGCTTGGCGAGCAGCAGCGCCTCGGTGATCACGTTGTCGCGCAGGCCGGGCAGCGAGATGGACTCGTTCGGGCTGTGCGCGTTGGCCTTCGGATCCTCCGGGCCGGTCACCAGCACCTGCGCGTCGGGGAAGATGCGCTGCAGTTCGGGGATGAATGGGATGGAGCCGCCCTGGCCCTGGTTGATCGGGGCGACGCCGAACGCCTCCTCCATCGCCTCGAGCGCGTCCTTGGTGGCCTCCGCGTTCGGATCCATCGCCCAGCCCATGCCGTTGTCGCCGGGCTCGACCGTCACCTCGGCGCCGAACGGGGCGTGCGCGCGCAGGAAGTCGGCGAGCGCGGCCTGCGCCTCCTCCGGACGCTGGCTCGGTGCGGTGCGCAGGGACAGGCGGAAGCGCGCGGCCGGGCTGATCACGTTGAACGAGCCGTCGACCGGGTGCGCGTCGAAGCCGATCACGGTCAGGCTCGGCTTGGTCCACAGTCGTGCGGCGAGCGAGCCGGTGCCGGCGAGACGGTAGCCGTCGACGATGCCCGCGTCGGCGCGCACGCCGGCCTCGTCGACGTCTCGCTGGAGTCCGCCGACCGGCTCGTCCGCGGCGATGCCGGGCACGGCGATGTCGCCGTTGCCGTCGTAGAGCGAGGCGATGAGCATCGCGGCGAGCGTGTTCGCGTCGAGGATCGGGCCGCCGTACTGGCCGGAGTGCACCGGATGCGTGAGCGCGCGCACGGTCACGTCGACGGTCGTGTTGCCGCGCAGCGACGTGGTCAGGGACGGGATGTCGGCCGCCCAGTTGCCCGAGTCGGCGACGACGATCACGTCGGACTCGAATTCGGCAGCATGCTCCTCGATGAACGGGATGAAGCTGGGCGAGCCCATCTCCTCCTCGCCTTCGATGAACACCTTGATATTGACCTTGAGGTCGTCGCCCAGCGCCTTGAGCGCGCCGGAGTGGATGGCGATGCCGCCGCCGTCGTCGGCCGAGCCGCGGCCGTACAGACGGTCGCCCACGGTGGTGGCGACGAACGGGTCGGTGTCCCATTCGGCCGGGTCCGGCACGGGTTGGACGTCGTGGTGCGCGTACAGCAGCACGGTGGGCGCGTTCGGGTCGACGATGCGCGAGCCGATGACCTCCCACGCTCCCGGCGTGCCGTCCGGGTTGTGCGACTGGACGACCTTCGCGTCCACGCCGACCTTGCTGAGCTCCTCGGCCACGAATTCGGCCGAGCGCCTCATATGCTCGCCGGTGATGCCCTCGGCCGAGACGGATCTGAGCGCGACCTTGCGGCTGAGCAGTTCGACGATGCGGTTCCAATCGCCCTCGACGCGGGCGCGGATCTCGCTGGCGGTAAGTGCTGCCATGATGCTCCTTCGTATGTTTCGTACGGTTTCCGCAAGCCATTCTAACGGCTTGCTGCGGCGGGTTGCGCGGCCGCGCGCGCGTCTATGCGTGCCCGTAGTGTGGGCAGACATGACATGGAATCCGTTCAAGAAGGAAGAGGCCCAGCAGCCGGTCAAGGAAGCCACGGCGTCCAAGCCGGCGAGGGGCGAGAAGAAGGGCCGTCCCACCCCGAAGATGAAGCAGGCGCAGAACCAGAACCTGCGTCCGCTGGTGCCGGCCGACCGCAAGGCCAGCGCCAAGGAGGCGAAGGCCCGTCTGCGCGCCAAGGAGGACGCCGAATACGAGGCGATGCAGACCGGCGACATCAACCACATGCCGAAGGCGGAGCGTCTGCCGTGGCGCGTGTACATCCGCGATTATGTGGACGCCCGCTTCAATCTCGGCGAGTTCTTCATTCCGGTCGCGATCGTGATTCTGTTCGGTTCGATGATCGTCACCACCGTCTACCCGCAGCTGTCGCTGCCGCTCATGATCCTCATGTACGTGTACCTGTTCGCGGTGATCATCGACGTGTGGCTCATGTGGCGCAAGCTCAAGGCCAAGCTCATCGAAAAGTACGGCGAGAAGTCCGTGGCCAAGGGCATGCGCTCCGGCACGTACGCGTGGAGCCGCGCGATCCAGGTGCGCCGCTGGAGGCTCCCGAAGCCGCGCTATCCCAAGCGTGGTCATTTCCCCGAGTGATCGTCCATGGCTCCCCGCACGGGGAGCCGTTTTCATATGCGCATCCCGTCGGCCCCGGCACAGGGTGCGGGAACAACGGCAAGGAGGCAACCATGGAACAGCATGAGGAACAATACGACATCGCCATCGTCGGCGCGGGCCCCGGCGGCTATTCGACGGCGCTGCGCGCGGCCCAGCTCGGCCGTCGCGTCGCCCTGATCGAACGGGACGCGACGCTCGGCGGCACCTGCCTGAACCGCGGATGCATCCCGTCCAAGGCGCTCATCACCGCCACGCATGCGATCGACACCGTGCATCGCGTCTCCGAGCTCGGCGTGAACGCCAGCGTCGACGGCATCGACTTCGGACGTCTGCACGACTATCGCCTGCACATCATCGACACGATGACCAAAGGGCTGGCCGGACTGCTCGCGCACCGCGGCGTGACCGTGTATCGCGGCGAGGTCGTCGGCCTGTCCTCCGTCTCCGGCAACGGCTCCCGCGACGACTCCGGCGACGGCCCGCGCCACGCGCTCACCGTGAACGCCTCCCCCGCCGCGGCCGGCGGCCAGGTCGAACGCTACGTCAACGCCGGCGTCGGCGAACCGGTCGGCGCAACCGTTTCGGTCACGGCGCGCGATGTCGTCCTCGCCACCGGCTCGCGACCGCGCCCGCTGCCCGGCGTCCCGTTCCACGCGGCCGTCATCGACTCCACGCATGCGCTCGAAATCAACGAATTCCCGGCCAGCGCCGTCATCATCGGATCCGGCGCGGTCGCGCTCGAATTCGCATCCATGTGGAGTTCCGCCGGCTCGGACGTCACGCTGCTCATCCGCAAGGACCGGGTCCTCTCCGGCTGGGACCGTCGCGCCGGCGTGACGCTGACGCGCGAACTCAAGCGCCACGGCGTCACGATCATCACGCACAGCCACGTCACCGGCATCGACACCGGCGCGAACCTCGGCGCGACCGTGCGCTACACGCGCGACGGCGAGGACGGCGAGAAGACCGTGTGGGGGCAGATCGCGCTCGCCGCGATCGGCCGCGATCCGATCACCGACACCGCATGGATGCGCGACTCCGGCGTCACGCTCGACCGGGCCGGCATGGTCGTCACCGACGAACTATGCCGCACCAACCTGCCCGGCGTGTGGGCCGTGGGCGACATCACCGAAGGCCCGGCGCTCGCGCACCGCGCGTTCGAACAGGGCATCGTCGTGGCCGAGGCGATCGCCGGACTGGATCCGACGCCCGTCGACGACGCGACCGTGCCGCAGGTCGTCTTCTGCGCGCCCGAGGCGGCCAGCGTCGGGTTTACGCTCGACCAGGCGCAGTCGCGCGACGATCTGGAGTCGGTCGGCGAGACCGTGTACCCGATGCTCGGCAACGCGCGCATGCTCATGTCCGGTTCGGCCGGCTCGATGTCGATCGTCTCCGGCGCGTACGCGTCCGATCCGGACGTGCCGGTCGTGCTCGGCGTGCACATCGTCTCGCCGCTCGCCTCCGATCTGATCGCCGAGGCCGAGCAGCTGGTCGGCAACCGCGTGCCGCTGCACGACGCGGCCCGGCTCATCCACCCGCATCCCACGTTCGCCGAAACGCTCGGCGAGGCATTGCTCAAGGCGGACGGGCGCCCGCTGCACACGCGCTGAGCCGCATGGCGGGGCGGCGGTGCTGGTAAGGTGGTGGAATAGTGTGTCCACCCATGAGCAAGTGAGGAATTACATGGCTGAGAAGGCCGAGAAGCCGAAGAAGAAGGGTCTGTTCTCGAACATGGCCACCACCATCGAGCAGATCAGGAAGATCTACAAGTACACGGTCGCCGAGGACAAGAACCTGCCGTGGATGCTTGCCGGCGCCGGCTTCGGCCCGCTGGTCGTGTTCGTGATCCTGGGCATCGCGTTCCGTTGGACGGTCCTGTCGTGGATCCTGCTGGTCATCACCGCGATCATGCTCGGCATGCTGTTCGCCACGATGGTGCTCACCAACCGCGCCGACCGCGTCGGCTACCGGAAGATCGAAGGCCGTCCGGGCGCCGCCGTCAGCGTGCTCGGCAACATCAGCAAGGCCGGCTTCAGCTTCCCCGAACAGCCCGTGTGGATCGACCCGCGCACCAAGGACGCGATCTGGCGCGGCACCGGCTACAACGGCATCTACCTGCTCGGCGAAGGCGACTACAACCGTCTGCAGCGCCCGATGGAACGCCAGGAGCAGAGCATCAAGGGCGTCACCGCCGGCTCGCGCATCCCCGTCTACCGCATCTACGTGGGCACCGGCGAGAAGCAGGTCCGCCTGCAGAACCTGCGCAAGACCATCCTCAAGCAGAAGTCGTACCAGCCCAAGGCCCAGCCGACCGGCTGGTGGGACACCCTGTGGTACAAGATCAAGCCGACCACGCGCTTCATGCTCACCAAGGACGAGCTTGAGACGCTCAACGCACGTCTCAAGACGCTGCAGACCAAGTCCGGCTACGGCGTGCCGAAGGGCATCGATCCGAACCGTCCGCAGCGCGTGAGCCGTCGCGCCATGCGCGGCCGCTGATCGCCGATCGGACACGCATCGGCCGCGACCGGTCCCGCGCAATCGTCGCGGGCAGGTCATCACGGAACCCCGGCAGTCGTACGACGCCGGGGTTCCGTCATATCCAGGCATGTTCCACGCCAAATCTCACCAATCGAACGCTGCCGAACAGCGCCGCTTACCACGGCGTAATCGAAAAATCAAGATATTCCGCCGAATCAAGTCAGGCGGCACCCCGGCGTCGCCGTCACGAAACATACTCGTAACCGAAATGACGAGCGGGCGAAACGCTCGTTTCTAGACTGTAAGCCTGTAAGTTACTTCACGAAAGGAGCGGTCCCGTGACCGAACTCAAGTCCAAGGAAGACGCCGAGGCCCTTATCAACAAGGAAGGCATCGAGTATGTCTCCGTTCGTTTCACCGATCTGATCGGCGTTCAGCAGCACTTCACCGTGCCGGCGAGCGAGTTCCTCAAGGACGCGTTCACCGACGGCATGCCGTTCGACGGTTCCTCCGTCGAGGGCTTCCAGGCCATCAACGAGTCCGATATGAAGCTCGTGCCGGACGTCACGACCGCCTTCGTCGATCCGTTCCGCAAGCACAAGACCCTCGACGTGGCCTTCTCCATCGTCGACCCGCTGACCGACGAGCCGTACTCCCGCGACCCGCGTCAGGTCGCCGGCAAGGCCGAGGCCTACCTGAAGTCCACCGGCATCGCCGACACCGCGTCCTTCGCCCCGGAGGCCGAGTTCTTCATCTTCGACAAGGTCCGCTACGAGAACTCCATGCAGCGCTCCTTCTACGAGGTCGACTCCATCGAGGCCCCGTGGAACACCGGCCTCGACACCGAAGAGGACGGCACCCCGAACATCGCGTTCAAGAACCGCGTCAAGCGCGGCTACTTCCCGGTCCCGCCGATCGACCACACCCAGGATCTGCGCGACGACATGGTCGCCAACCTGCAGAAGGTCGGCCTGATCCTCGAGCGTTCCCACCACGAGGTCGCCGGCGCCGGCCAGCAGGAGATCAACTACCGCTTCAACTCCCTGCAGCACGCGGGCGACGACCTGATGAAGTACAAGTACGTGGTCCACGAGACCGCCGCCCTCGCCGGCAAGGCCGCGACCTTCATGCCGAAGCCGCTCGCTGGCGACAACGGCACCGGCATGCACTGCCACCAGTCCCTGTGGAAGGACGGCAAGCCGCTGTTCTACGATGAGAAGAACTACGGCGGCCTGTCCGACATCGCCCGCTGGTACATCGGCGGCCTGATCAAGCACTCCTCCTCCGTGCTGGCCTTCACCAACCCGTCGCTGAACTCCTACCACCGTCTGGTCCCGGGCTTCGAGGCCCCGGTCAACCTGGTCTACTCGGCCCGCAACCGTTCCGCCGCCATCCGTATCCCGCTGGCCGGCACCTCCCCGGCTGCGAAGCGCATCGAGTTCCGCGCCCCGGATCCGTCCTGCAACCCGTTCCTGGCCTTCTCCGCCCAGCTCATGGCTGGTCTGGACGGCATCCTCAACCACATCGAGCCGCCGGAGCCGGTCGACAAGGACCTCTACGAGCTGCCGCCGGAAGAGCACGCGGGCATCAAGCAGGTCCCGAGCTCCCTGGCCGAGGCCATGGACGCCCTTGAGGCCGACCACGACTTCCTGACCGCCGGCGACGTGTTCACCGACGACCTGATCGAGACGTGGATCGACATCAAGCGCGGCGAGATCGACCAGGCCCGCCTGGCCCCGACCCCGCTCGAGTACGAGCTCTACTTCCACATCTGATCTACAGATGTTAAAAATGGCTTAATTCCGCCCGTTCTTAATGAGCTGGGATACAAATGGGATACTAAGCCGGTAGACGAAATACCCCTTGGCGTGTAACACGCCAAGGGGTATTTCATTCAGCCGATCATGCCCAGTCGGTCGGCAACGCGTTCGTCCAATCCAGCACGTCCTGCCTCCTGAACCGGGCGGTCTGGCTGCCACAATATCGAGGTTGCAGATTTCCGGCTTTTACCTCTGCATAGACTCGCTGGAGCGGAATGCCGGTCATTGCCACGACTTCACGCGCAGTCCACATCAGTTTGTCAGCCACCGGAACGTTCGGAATCGTCTTATCGCTCAAATGGCATCACCGGCCTTGACCGTTGTGACAGCCTTCGCATCGAAGAATTCAGCGATTTCCTCGACCGGCATGCAGCGATTATCCGCCGATCCGACCAGCTCACGCATCCGGCCCGTGGAAGCATCCAACGGGATCACAACGCACCGTGACACCATATCTGCTAGCTCATCAATAGGAGGATCCGGCGTAACGATCACAACAGTATCCCAAGCCGCCCAGCATCCTCTTCCGTACCCTTGCGGAACTTTCATCGGCGACCCTGACATGAGTCGGTATGCAATCCCGTGTTTCGACGAGTCCCATGCCGGTACCACCAGCAACACTGCTTTGGTATCCAATGTGATATGCGGCTGAGCCAGTAGCGTCGTATCCCATTCACCCCAGACCAAGCCGGATGCGTCCATCCAATCGCGCACCACAGATTCCATGACCTCGACGGGAACCTTGTGCGCAGAATGAGAGTACTCGGACGATACCCAGATCACCGTAACGTCTCTCTTATGTGGGCGTTTTGCAGCTCGCGCCGACATGAGCCGCTGCAATGGCAGAACGAAATCCTTGGCGTACAGCGAGAGCGTCGGATCCGCCCATATATCCTCTTCTGACATACCGTCATCAACGGCATGTACCAGTTCCAGCCAGCGCATATCACGCTTGGATAGCTCGGAGGGATCCGCATCCGCCTTCTCGCCCTTACGGGGGTTTGCCATCAGTGGTTCACCGTCATAGACCGGGGCAACAATGGTTTCACCTTTCCCGCTGAAACGACCCTGCTTGTGCAGATAGTCGTGGATGTCGTCAAGGGTTCCTTTGGCCACCTCGATATCGCCCTTGGGCCACAGACGATACACAGTTTCAGCTTTGCCCCCGTTACGTCCGGTGAAGGTGAGCGCGATATGGATATGATCGGTGTGCTCCGCATCCCCTCGCTCGTAGCATACTCCCACTCCGCGGGATTTCCTCAGTTCACCTGAAAGATTACGCGTGCAATGCGCCGCCGCCCATTGCACCACCTGCTCGGGCGTCATGCCTGAACATTCGGGAATCTGTTCAATGGGGTTGTTCTGCGTGATAAACCACGTATGTACCCCTTGTTGATGGCGGAGCCCATTACGGGACTCAATCGCCTGCACGGCCTGCTGCACTTTATCGGCATTGACCATATCAATACTTTCTGCGTGACGCATACCCAGCGCCCCTCGCGCCGGAGACCTATGCGGTCATCGCAGTGTGTGGATATGCGTCACGAGGTAAAGTCCCGTGCAAAAAAGACGAGAATCATTGGAATTCCGCCTTTTCTAGGCCATATACCTAAAAACGAGGTATTCGAACGAACATGAATGCGAATGAGCTCAGTAAAATGTGTTCACAAAAAAGACAGCTACAGCAACGGAAACATTTTCCAGAGGCAAGAAATGCTTGGAATTTCAACGTTCTGAGAACGAAAAATGAAAAATGCAGGAAATGCGGGGTAATATCCGGCTCCTTCGGAGCCGCCCGCATTTCCCAAACGACACGCCAATCCCACATATGCTGAACCCAGCTTCCAGCACTGCAAGAGGGAGGGAGTGGCGCAGCCACGATTGTACGGCTCCAGCCGCGCCAGTAAAATCAGCCACGCCTACGGTCGTGGCTACGCCGCGAGTCCGCTACGCGGACCGTGTCCGATTTGACAGACGCGGCTTCCGCCTAGCCGTTTTCAACGGCCATCCCTCCCAAACAAAAACGGCTCTTCGGGTGTTTGTGTGGGTGTGAATCTTCTGTCTGGCTTACTGCTTATTGGTGTCCGGGGAGTTTGAGGTTGAGTCCGCCGCATTTGAGCATGACCAGGCCGATGAGGTTGTCGAGGTTCCT
>NZ_JAFEJT020000018.1 GCF_018555435.2 Bifidobacterium amazonense | reverse complement strand
GCGCTTCGCCCGCGTCTCGCGCGCGGCCTCGCAGAACTGGTAACGATTAGACGCGCAACAGTCAACTGCGGGTCAGTTTGCTCCCAGTTTGCTCCCCGCGCAGGGACAGTTTGACGATTGAGAGGCTGTTTTTCGAATGTGCGTAGGTCAGTTTGACGATTGAGAGGCTGCCGACCCGACAAACATCGCCCGCACATGCTCCCTATAGCAACTTAGGGGGTATGTGTGGGCGATCGTTCGGAGGATACCTGCCTCTCAATCGTCAAACTGACCTCTGCACGCGGCTGAAATAGCCTCTCAATCGTCAAACTGCCCCCCCCACAGGCCCCACCTTTGCACACACATACACGTGTCACACCACCAGGAGACCCCCGCCCTCCGACCGATGCATACAATCCCAGCCTTCGGGCACGAGCCATCCGTCTGAAAGCGACGCAGCATCACAACGAGGAACGATGCCGCAAACAAGTACGCGACTAGCCGTGAAAACCAAAAGGCCGGACGACGAATCGTCCGGCCTTTTGCTTTACTCGATCAGCCCAGCTGATAAATTCAGCCGATCAGCCCTGGTAGAAGTCGGCGTACGCGCCGAACTTCCACAGCTCGAACGAGCCGCCGCCGCCCGGGCCGGAGTAGAGCGGGGATCCGCCGAGCGACTCGCGGCCGGCCGGTTCGAGCCACTGCTCGTAGACGGCCTTGCGGGCGTCCTTGACGGACTGCGGAGTGTGGCCCTCGTCGTCGGTGAACGGGTTGCGCGCATAGTCGCCGTTCTCGTCCGGCGTGTAGCCGAGCGTGAACAGTTCGGCGTCGTCGATGAAGCCCGGCGTCTGGAACAGGTCGCGCGCGTACGCCCACAGGTTCGGGTAGTCCCACACGTGCACGATGTCCTCGGTGCCGAGGCTGTCGATGAAGCCCGGACGATAGCCGTTCTCGAACGATTCGAGCGTCTGGAACAGGCGCACGTCGCTGTCCGTGTACTTGTCGCCGAACAGGTAGCGGCGGGAGGCGAGACGGAAGTCGTAGTCGGCCAGACGGGCCTTGAAGACGGTGTACGCGGCCTCGGCGGCGCCGCGCGACGTGGCGAAGTTGACCTTGTACGTGCCGTTGTTCACGTCGTCGAAGATCTGCTGGTTGAGCAGGTCGATCTCCTCGCGCAGCTCCTGCGGGTACAGGTCCGGGGCGCCCTCCTTGTGGAACGGGGCCCACGCGGTCTCCAGATCGTTGCTCAGGATGTGGTAGTTGTTGGTGACCACCTTGCCGGTCTTGAGGTCCACGACCGTGGGCGAGGTGCCGCGGCCGGTGAACTTGTCGCCGACGGTGGCGCGGTAGAAGTCGTTGAGCCGGTCGTAGCCGAACAGTTCGGCCACACCGCCCGGCGTCTTGGTGAGCTTCCAGCCGTCCGCGTCGCGGCCGTAGACGACCTCCGGCACGAACGCCTGCTCAAGGCCGAGCAGGCGGATCACGATGCGCTGGCGGCGGTTCCAGCCGCAGCCGATCGCGCCGAGCACGTGGTAGCGGCCCGCTTCGACCGGCGCCTGTCCGGGCTCGTCGCCGAAGCGCACGGTGAACGCGTTGCGCTGGCGGCGGAACGCGCCGTCCGGGGTCTGCTCGACGGTCGTCTCCTCGATCGGACGGTCGCGCTTGTCGTGGCCGGGGCGCGGGGCCGGACGGACGCCGCATGCGTCCGCCGCGGGAGCGCTGAGGCTGACGGCTGATTCCTTGAGTTCCAGTGCCATGATGGGTTCCCCTGTTCGTGTCGGTGTGGCTGCGCGGTTCCCTCCCGCGCGGGTTGGTTGTCATCTTTCCAGACGCAGCCTCACGACACGGTGGCCCGATTATCGCCGTTCCTTGTGACGGCGTATAAGGTCACCCGATAGGGGCCGGCGCACGGCCACGGCACATGAATGCACGCCCCGAAAACGCGGAACGGCCCGGATCATGCGGATCCGGGCCGTTTCAGACTCACCGCTCGTCGAGCGGGACGTAGTCGCGTTCGGTCTCGCCGGTGTAGACCTGGCGCGGGCGGCCGATCTTCGTGTTCGGATCGGCGAGCATCTCGCGGTACTGCGCGATCCAGCCGGGGATGCGGCCGAGCGCGAACAGCGTGGTGAACATGGCCGGATCGAAGCCGATCGCGCGGTAGATCAGGCCGGTGTAGAAGTCGACGTTCGGATACAGATGACGCGAGACGAAGTAGTCGTCGCTCAGCGCGATGCCTTCGAGTTCGGTGGCCACGTCGAACAGCGCACGCTCGTCGGCAGGCAGCTTGGACGTGTCCTCGCGTTCCATGATCTTCTCCAGATACGTCTTGGCGATCGCCGCGCGCGGATCGTACGACTTGTACACGCGGTGGCCGAGGCCAGAAATACGGTGGCCGTTCGCCTTCGCGTCCTCGACGAACTCGCGCACGGTTTTGCCGGAGTCGCGGATCGCCTTGAGCTGGCGCAGCACGGCCTCGTTCGCGCCGCCGTGCAGCGGGCCGGACAGGGCGTTGACGCCGGCCGCGACGGCCGAATACAGGTTCGCGTGGGCCGAGCCGGCGATGCGCACGACCGACGTGGAGCAGTTCTGCTCGTGGTCGGCGTGGATGATGAGCAGACGGCCGAGCGCGTGCACGTACAGCGGGTCGGATTCGAACGGCTCGTACGGCACAGCGAAGCACATGCGCAGGAAGTCGTCAACGTAGCCGCGCGCGTAGTCCGGGTACAGCATCGGCTCATCGCGACGGCGGCGGAAGATGTACGACACGATCGTGCGCACCTTCGCCATGATGATAATCGCCGCCTCGTCGAGCTGGTCCGAGTCGGTGATGTCGGTGGTATCCGGGTAGAACGTGGCGAGCGCGTTGATCGCGGACGCGAGCACGCTCATCGGGTGCGCGGTGCGCGGGAACGAGCCCATGAACGTGCGGAAGTCCTCGCCGACCATGGTGCGATGGTTGATCGCGGAGACGAACTTGTCGTACTGTTCGCGGCTGGGCAGTTCGCCGTGGCGCAGCAGCCACGCGACTTCGAGGAAGTCGGAGTTTTCGCACAGCTGCTCGATCGGATAGCCGCGGTAGCGCAGGATCGAATTGTTGCCGTCGATGAACGTGATCTTCGATTCGCACTGCGCGGTGGTCAGAAAGCCGGGGTCGAGCGTGACCCAGCCGTCGTTGCGCAGCGTGGAGACCACGATGCCGTCCGCTCCGGCCGTGGCCTTGACGACCGGCAGAGTGTACTTGCTGTCATCCACGTTCAGCTGAGCTGTTGCCATACTTGCTCCCTCGATTGGTGCGGGCCGATCGGCCCAAAAGTAGGGCTCACTATATGGCATGCGTGTTTCGGCGCAAGTCGGCGTCTCAAAAACGACGAACGGCTCCCCGCGTTGGGGAGCCGTTCGTTCGGTTAATCTTACCGGTCGATCTCGCCGGATCATTGCATCGTCACAGGTTGGTGCGGTCGGTGAAAATGATCGGGCCGTTTTCCGTGATGGCGATGGTGTGCTCGCTATGCGCGCCGCGGGAGCCGTCTTCGGAGCGCAGCGTCCAGCCGTCCTTCGGATCCTGGTAGATCTCGTCGGTGGTCTTGAGGAACCACGGTTCGATCGCGATGACCAAGCCCTCACGCAGCTTGTAGCCGTGGTGCGCGCGGCCGTCGTTCGGCACGTGCGGGTCGCCGTGCATGATGTGGCCGACGCCGTGGCCGCCGAATTCGAGGTTGATCGGATAGCCGTACTCGCGCGCGACGTCGCCGATCGTGTTGGAGATGTCGCCGAGGCGGTTGCCGGGCTTGGCCGCGTCGATGGCGGCGGCGAGCGCCTCTTCGGTGCACTTGATGAGGCGCAGGTCCTCCGGGTCCTTGTCCTTGCCGACCACGAAGCTGACGGCCGAGTCGGCAACCCAGCCGTCGACGCTGATCGCGAGGTCGAGGCTGACGAGGTCACCGTCCTTGAGGCTGTAGTCGTACGGGACGCCGTGCAGGACGGCGTCGTTGACGGAGGTGCAGATGTAGTGCGCGAACGGGCCGGTGCCGAAGTCGGGCGCGTAGTTAACGTAGCAGGATTCGGCGCCCTTACGGTCGACGATCTTCTTGTGCACGAATTCGTCGATTTCGAGCAGGTTGGTGCCGACCTTAGTGGTTTCGGCGAGTTCCTTGAGAATGCCGCCGACGAAACGTCCGGCCGGCTTCATCTCCTCGATTTCCTTGGGTGTTTTCAGTTCGATCATGCGGCCCAGCCTACTCGCCGCGCGCTACTTCTTGTTCTTGGCGGGCTTGCCGAACGTGAACGCGCGCACGATCGCGGAGACGCCCATCACCACCAACGCGCAACCGCCGAGGATGACGAGGAAAACCATCGAGCTGACCGGGGAGAGGATCACGGCGATGCCGGCGATGATCGACACGATCGCGTAGCACACGGCCCAGCCGGACTTGGGCAGCCGCCACGATTCGGCGAGCGCCATCACGCCTTCCATGATCCAGCCGAAGCCGACGATGAGCGTGACAAACACGGCGAGCGACGTGCCGGACAGCGCCGCGTTTTTCAGCATGATCACGCCGCCGAACGCGAGCAGGATGCCGATGAACACGTCGAGTATGCGCCAGCCGGCCGGCAGGCCGAGTGTGACGAGCGCGCCGACGATGCGGATCACGCCGGAGACGATGAAGTAGATGCCGAACGCCACGGCGAACACGGTGAGCGTCTTGCCGGGCCAGACGAGCAGCGCGATGCCGAGGATCACGGCCGCAGCGCCGATCACGCCGTACAGTCCGCGGATCGCGTTCTTGGCCTTCTGCGGCAGCATCTCCTCGATGAGCTTGAACGGGCTGAACTGCTGGTACTGGTTCTGCCCGGGGCCGCCGGACTGGCCCTGGCCGAACGGCTGGTAGGCGAACGGCTGGCCGTACAGCTGGTTCTGCTGTCCGTACGGATTGCCGGTCTGTCCGTTGGGCTGGTACTGGCCGTTGGGCTGGCCGTACGGGTTCTGCTGGTACTGGCCGTACGGGTTGCCCTGATTGGCCTGGCTGTTCGGATCGTTCGGGTTGCCGCCGTACGGGTAGTCCTGATTGGTCGGCTGTCCGTTCGGCGCGTACGCGCCGTATTCGGGACGGCCGGTCTGTCCGTCGCCGGTTCCGTTCGCGCCGTTGATGTTCGGATCGCTCATGTTGACTCCTTCGCTCGCTGACGGATATCTGACTACCACCAGTCTAGACATACTGTCTAATTCACACCATCAGCATAATGCGACAATCTGTCCAGTTATGATGCAGCCGTACGCGCCGCATACGTACGCACGGACGACCGGCCGCACGCCGTCCGCAACGTCACCGAACGCAGATAGTATGGGCGGCATGACTACAACGCTCACATCCGGACTTGATCCGGCATCGTTCTCATCCGTCATCAAGCCGTCCGACGATCTGTTCCGTTACGTGAACGGACCGTGGATCGACACGTACCGCCTGCCCGACGACAAGGCGCGCTACGGTTCGTTCGACAAGCTCGCCGAAGACGCCGAGTCGCAGATCCGCGAAATCCTCGAAGACGACGACTGCCCGGCCGCCAAGTCGCAGGCCCTCTACCGCTCCTTCCTCGACGTCGACGCGATCGAAGCGGCCGGCGCCGCCCCGATCAAGGCCGATCTCGAGGCGATCGACTCCGCCGCGGACAAGGCCGCGCTCGTCCGCACGCTCGGCTCGCTCAACCCGACCGGCGGCCCGGACCTGTTCGGCGTCGGCATCTACGGAGACCCGAAGGATCCGACCACCAACATCGCGCACATCGAACAGGGCGGCCTCGGCCTGCCCGACGAGGCGTACTATCGCGAGGACCACTACGAGCCGATCCGCGCGGCGTACGTCGACATGGTCGCCAAGCAGCTGCGCAACGCCGGCTACGGCGAACTCGAGGCGACCCAGGAACAGGCGAAGCGCTTCCTCGACGTCGAGACGCGCATCGCCGCGCACCACTGGGACAACGTGTCCACGCGCGACTCGGTCAAGACCTACAACCCGACCGACTTCGCGCAGCTGAGCGCCACGCTCGCCGACTTCGACATCGCCGCATGGGCCGAGGCATGGCAGGCCGCGTACGACGCGACGCCGGCCGCCGCGGCCCAGCCGGTCGACGTGCTCGGCGTGCTCAGGCGCACGATCGTGCACGAGCCGAGCTTCCTCGAAGGCCTCGATGCGTTCTGGAAGTCCGCCGAGCTCGACGACCTCAAGCTGTGGTCGCGCGTGCACGTGATCATCGGCGCCGCCTCGATGCTGTCGCGCGTGTTCGACACGACCAACTTCGACTTCTACGGCAAGGTGCTCTCCGGCGCGAAGGCGCAGCGCGACCGCTGGAAGCGCGCGGTGTCGCTGGTCAACGGCATCTGCGGCGAGGACGTCGGCCGCGAGTACGTGCGCCGCCACTTCCCCGAAAGCTCCAAGCAGCGCATGGAGCAGCTCGTCGCGAACCTGATCGACGCGTACCGCGTCTCGATCACGAACAGCACGTGGCTGGGCGCCGAGACGCGCGGCAAGGCGCTCGAGAAGCTCTCCAAGTTCATGCCGATGATCGGCTACACCGAGCACTGGCGCGACTACACGGCGCTCGACGTGCATGCCGACGCGGGACTCGCGGCCAACATGAAGGCCGCCTCGCTCTACGAATCCGGCTATCAGCTGGCCAAGGCCGGCAAGCCGGTCGACAAGGGCGAATGGCTGATGAACCCGCAGACCGTGAACGCCTACTACGAGCCGAGCATGAACGTGATCGTGTTCCCGGCCGCGATCCTGCAGCCGCCGTTCTTCAACCCGGCGGCCGACGACGCGGCCAACTACGGCGGCATCGGCGCGGTGATCGGCCACGAGATCGGCCACGGCTTCGACGACCAGGGCGCCCAGTACGACGGCGACGGCGTGCTCAACGACTGGTGGACGGCCGACGACAAGGCGAACTTCGAGCAGCGCACCAAGGCGCTCATCGAGCAGTACAACGCGTTCGTGCCGACGCAGCTGGCCGAGAAGTACGCCGACGAGCCGGGCCGCGCCCCGCACGTCAACGGCGCGCTGACAATCGGCGAGAACATCGGCGATCTGGGCGGCGTGAACATCGCGCTCAAGGCGTATGCGTTCGCGCTCGACGATGCGGCCGGCCGCCCGAAGGACGGCTCGCCGGAGGCGATCGAGGCTTCGCTGGCGACCGCGCCGGTCATGGACGGCTTCACCGGCCTGCAGCGCTTCTTCCTGAGCTACGCGTCGATCTGGCGCACCAAGAACCGCGACGAGCTGGCCGAGCAGTACCTGCAGATCGACCCGCACTCCCCCGCCGAATGCCGCACCAACGGCATCGTGCGCAACGTCGACCTGTTCTACAAGGCGTTCGGCGTGCACGAGGGCGACGCCATGTGGCTCGACCCGGCCCAGCGCGTCTCCATCTGGTGACGATCGCGGCATCGCGCGTCGCGCGATGCTGTGTTGCCATGGCGCGGCTCATGCCGCCGCGTGTGACATCTTCAGGCGGTAAAGCCGACGGCAACTGAAGTAGCACCGGCAGTGAAGCTGGCGGAGCCTCGGCCCCCTCACTGAGGGGGCTCCCGGCGAAGCCGGGTGGGGGAGCTTCGCGGCCAAAAGCCGCCAGCTTCACAGCATCGCGCGCAACGCGATTCCGAAACCAAGCGAACGCCGCTCAGCCGACGCACGCATCACGCCACAAAGCCCGTTCTTCCGAACATGCCACCCCGCCGTTACACCCCGACCAGCGGCTTGATATCGCCGATTCCGCTGGGATCGAACGTGAACACATCCCAGTCCCGCTGCAGGTTCATCCAGAATTCGGGAGTGGTGCCGAACGCCTTGCCCAAACGGTACGCCATCGCCACACTGATGCGGCGCTTGCCGTTGACGATCTCCCCCACCGCAGTTTCGGACACCCCGATGGTTTTCGCCAGACGATAGTTGCTGATATGCAGCGGTTCAAGGAACTCCTCCCGGAGGATCTCCCCCGGAGTGCTCAGGTATGCGCCCGGACGAGCCGCATCCGCACGATCAGTCGTGATAGTCGGTGAAGTAGACATCGTATGCCTCCTGCTCCTCGTCATTCCAGCGGAAAACAAGCCGATACTGACGGTTGACGCGGATGCTCCACCAGCCGGCAAGATCGCCCGAAAGCTTCTCAAGCCTGTTGGCCGGCGGCACCGCGAGATCACGCAGCGAACCCGCAGCCTTCAGCATCTGCAGCCGGCGCGCCAGCTGCCGCTCGCATCCGGACGGATATCCTCGCGGATACGGACCGCCGTACAGGAAGTCGGCAAGCTCCGGGTCTCTCGTGACGACATACATAATACTACCGCAATCCGTTAGTATCGCGACACGTTAGCATACGGGACAATCCGGTTAGAATTCGTCGTTGCCGAATTCGTCCGGCGGCGGGGTGTCGACGGGCGGGATGCCTCCGGATGGGGATTGGTCGGACGCGGGCGGCCCGTCCGGAGTGGCGGCCTGCGCCGGGCGCGGTTCTCCGGCGGAGGCATCGGCCGGTTCGCTGACTATCTCGACGGGCCGATAATCCGCGGCGTTCGGCGCAACACCACCGGTTGCGGGCGAATTCGGCGGCATGCCGGCATTCGGGAGGAACGGGTCGTTGCCGATCGCCGACGACAGGGATGCGTTGCCGGCCGCGAAAGCGCCATTCGCGCCCGCCGGACCGGCGTTATTCGATCCGACGCCGCCAGCGCCGCCGCCATCGCCGCCCTGACCGGCCCCCGCCGCATCGCGCCGCGGCTGGTTCAGATACGTGGTGCCGTAGTTGAGGTCGTGGCCCACATTGCTGGCCTCGAGCACGGTGCGAGATCGTTTGTCGCCGTTCTCCGCGGTCCATTCCTCGGTGGCGAGCACGCCGACGACGATCACCGGCTGGCCCGTGCGCACGGAGGAGATCACGTTGGCGGCGAGCGCGCGGAACGTTTTGACGGTGATCCATGTGGTCGGCGTGGATCTCCACTGCCGGTTCGCGTCGTAGTAGCCGCGCGTGCAGCCGAGGCGGAACGTGCAGATCGTGGGCGGGCTGCTGTGCCCGAAGCCCTGCGGCGTGCTGCCTACGCGGCCGGTGATGGTGACGAGTCCCTGCTGCAGTGCCATGATCGGTCCTTTCTTCGGCGCTGACGCCGGCACGGTCGCCGGCGAAGTTGGACCGCGTGAACCACGGGGCATGGGACTTGCCCTTGGATGGAGGTGGAGATGCGAGGTTGAGAGAAAGGGCCTTCGTCGTCAGCCAGCGCCGTGATCCACGCGGTGACACCACTATGCACGATCGATCGCAATCACCATAGGGAAAACGGGGACTGTGGACGCAGACTCGACCTCTCGGCGTGTTGTGGATAACTCCATGTGGACAACCCGCCGACTTATCCACGGCAATCGTTCGACCCTCGCCCTCGCACGTCGAAACGCGATCAGTCGATCGGGTCGAGCAGGAGCAGCGAGAGCGCGTGGGTCGGCAGGGCGAAGCGCAGCGCAAGCGGGGTGCCGTCGGCCGAAACCGCGACATCATGGTCGTCGTCCAGTCGCTCGAGCGAACCGGCCGCACGGATCGCGTCGTACCGTTCGCCTTGCGGATACGCCGGCCGGCCTTCCGTGACCCAACGCGCGTACGCGTTCGAGTGCGTCGCGTCGAGACGGTAGTGCGTCAGCCGATACGTTCCCGGACGCAGACCGGTCACGCGCACTTCGACGTCATGCGATTCCTCGACGTCGATGTCGTCGCAGTGCGAGTAGACGAGCACCTGCACCGCACGATGGCCGTCACGATCATCGCGTGCATCGCACCCCGACGCAACGCCGCACCCGCCGCCGCACCCGCCAACCGTCGCCACGCAGCCGATCACCGTCTGCGCGCCTTCGCCGGTGTACCGCTGCGGCGTGCCCTTGCCGTACGCCTCGTCGATCGAACGCTCGAGTTCGACGTCCGGAGCGATGCCGCCGCCCGCCGCGAGCCGTTCGCCGCCGAGCCGTGAGAACATGCGGAACGCGTTGAACACGGGCTTGTCGATGTCCTGAGTGCTGAACGAGCGGGTGCCGGCGAAGCACTCCTCCTGCGGGAACATGAACGCCCACGCGAGCGGCGAGACGGCGATGCCGCGTTTCTCGCCCAGCACGCGGATGCGATCGTATGCCGCGGCCACGTAGGACGCGTAGTATTCGGTGTTGCGGAATCGCATGTTGGCATTGTCGGCGATGTTGCCGGCCGCCCACGTGTCCGGATCGGCTTCGGACAGCACCACATGCCGATCGCCGAATCCTTCCGCCGCAACAATGTCGAGCCCCCGTTCGACCTGGTGCACCAGGTTGCCGACGCTCGGCACGGCCTTGTCCGCGTTCGGCCGGCCGCCGGGGAAGTGCGCGCCCTTGACATGGAAGGTGACGAAGTCGAGCCGCGCTCCCGTGCCGCCGGTGCATGCGTTCGCACCTTCGCGGCAGTGCTTCAGGAACGTCTGCAGCAGCCGGCGTCCGCTGCCGTCGTCGAACACGCCGGTGACGGCCGGGCCGGACAGTCGCGCGCCCGGCAGGACCGTATGCAGCGCGTCCTCCGTGTGGTCGTACAGCGTGCAGTAGCCGTCGTCGCCGCCGGCCCAGTACCCGATGTCCGGCTCGTTCCACAGTTCGAAGTACCACGTGCCGAGTTCCGTCTCGCCGTAGCGCTCCTTGAGGTGCTCGGCGAGCGCGGCGATGAACGCATGCCACTTCTCCCAGCTCTTGGGCGGATACGTCCAGCCGTTCGCATGATACAGGTCGACCCACGGCAGGCGGGGCTGGTCGCGGTACTTCGGATCGGCGAGCGCCTCGGGCATGAATCCGAGCTCGACGAACGGCTTGTTGCCGGATTCGACGATCGCGTCGAGGATCATGTCGTAGTGCGTGAAGTCGTAGACCGGATTGCCGTCCGCGTCCTCCGCGTAGATGTTGGTCGAGCCGAATTTGGGGCTGCCGTAGCAGTTACCCGAGCAGAACATGAAGTGCGTGCGCACCCAGTACGGCGCGTCCGGCAGCCCGCCGAACCGGCCGAGCAGCCGTCTGCCTTCGGGCAGGTACGTGTAGTTGCATTCGTCGTAGCCGATGAACCGCCAGTCGTGGCCCAGCGGTCCGGCCGCGCGCGTCGCGTCGACGTCGAGCCGGCAGATGTCGTTCATTGATCGCTCCTTGTTGCGTTGGTCGATATTGGTTGACGCTGGCTGATGTTGATTGAAAAAGTCAGTCACCCCGCGATCACCGCGTGCAGGCCGGTCATGGCGAACATGGCGATGAAGCTGGTGGCGGCGAGGGTGAAGCCGGCGAGACGCGCGTTGCCGAGCACGCGGTCGGTGAACAGCGTGCAGAACACGGCGGTCGGCGCGAAGCACATAAGCGCAACGGCCTGCCGCGTGGTCGCGTCGAGCGGCAGCAGGAACCATGCGGCGAGCGCGAACAGCACGCTGCACGGCAGTCGCCAGCCGATCACCAGCGCCACGTCGCGCACGTCGTTGCGGGTCGCGGGCAGTTCCATGAGCATGCCGACCATGAGCATCGAGCAGAACGGGTTCGCGTCGGCGACCGGCCCGAGCACGTCCGGTATCAGGTGCGGTATCGGCAGGTTGAACAGCACGACGATCGTCATGATCATGTACATGTCGAACGGACCGGACTTGAGGAAGCCGAGCGCGATCGACGTCAGCCGCGCGCGCAGGGCACGTCGACGGTCGGCCGCGGCCGGCGGCGCGAGGCAGCCGACCGGCCCGTCCGTGCGCTGTTCGGTGAGCGGACGCGACGGGTCGATGCGCAGCAACGTCGTGGTCATGACGTTGCCGCCGGCCGTGGTCATGATCGCGTTGCCGATGTCCATCATCGCGCCGATCACGATCGCTCCGGATCCGTAGAACGCATGCAGGAGCGGGAAGCAGAAGTTGCCGATGTTGTAGCCGGATGTGTTGAGCATGAGGAACGCGCGGTCGGCGACGGGACGGCGACGCGTGGCCCAGTAGACGAACGGGACCGGCAGGAACGCGGCGAGGAAGCCGAACAGCGCGACCCACAGCAGGCTTGCGTTGTGCGGATTCTCGGCGAACGAGACGACGATCGCGGCCGGCAGCGTGCAGTCGAACACGACGACCTGCATGATGCGATAGTCGCGCGGTTTGAACAGGCCGCAGCGCTTGAGCGCGTAGCCGAACAGGATGATCAGCAGGAACGTCGCCGGTTTGAGCAGCTGATCCATGGCATCTCCCCGTTTCCCCTTCACCGGATTCATGGTTAGGTTTAACCTTAAACCAATATGATTATCGCACCCCGCGGCAGACGACACGCCAGCAGCCGCCAAGCCCGCCGCAAGGAGCCGCTTTCTAAGATGGAATCCATGCAGTCCAGCCAGAATGACGCCGATGCCGCCGCGCCGGCCCGTACCGAACCAGACGATCCGAACCACGTCGTCACGCTGGCCGACGTGGCCCGCGCGACCGGCTTCTCGCAGATGACCGTGTCGAACGCGCTGCGTGACCGCCCCAAGGTCAGCGAGGCGAATCGGCGGAAGATCAAGGAAACCGCGCAACGTATGGGCTATCAGGCCAACGCGGCGGCGACGATGCTGCGCAATCGGCGCAGCGGCATCATCCAGATCGTCATCGACGACTTCGAAGTGCCGTTCCACGCCAGTCTGGCCAAGTATCTCGCGCAGGAGGCGACCGCACGCGGCTATCAGGTGGCGGTCCGCCAGTCGGAGCGCTCGGGCAGCGCGGAGATGCGCGTGCTGCGCACGGAGCGCGGGCTGATCTACGACGGCGTCATCCTCGACGCGCCGAACATCACCGAAGCGCAGGTGCTCGCCCACGCGCACGGCCGGCCGGCGCTGGTGATCGGCGACGGATCGGCCTTCCGTGCCGTCGATTCGATGGACACCGCATGCGCGCCCGGCGCGGCCGCGGCGGCGGAACATCTGTGGGAGCGCGGCTGCCGCGAGTTCTACGTGCTCGGCGCGCCGGAAGACTGGCCCGATCGGACTGCTCAGCTTGCGGATGCGACGGCCCAGAACAGGTCGGATGATTCGACTCACGTCACCGCCGCGCCGAATCCCACCGGCTTCGGCCCGCGCCGATTCGCCGCGATCGCCGACGCGCTTGCATGTCACGGCGTGCAGATCGACGCCGATCACCGCATCCCCTGCGACTGGACGCTGGAAGGCGGCCATGCGGCAGGATCCACGCTCGCGGCACGACTCGCGACGCGACCGCACGACGCGACCGGAACCGCGGGCGCCGACGTCCCGGACGCCGCTAACGTCCCGGACACTCCGGCAGCTCCGACCGCAACGACGTCCCCCGTCGGCGTGCTGTGTCTGACCGACACGGTCGCGCTCGGCGCGCTGCGGGCGTTCGCGGAACGCGGCGTGCGCGCGCCCGACGACGTGCGCGTGATCGGCTTCGACGGGCTCGCGATCGACGCCTACGCCGTGCCGTCGCTCAGCACGGTCGCCATGGACGTGCCGGCGATGGTCGCGACCGTCGTCGCGCGACTGGTCTCGCTCATCGAGGCCCGCTCGGCCGGCGCTCCCCCGCCCGAGACGATGCACGAGACGATCCCGTACCATCTTATCGCGCGCGAATCATCTCGCTGAGCGACGCGGCCCGCGCGGTCCGCACGCCCCGATACGCGACGGCGGTCCGTTTCGGTCACGCCCGTCGCCGGGACGTGCCGAAACGGACCGCCGAAACAGAAACCGGACGTTCCGAACCAGTCGGATCAGTCGTCGCCGCCGTTGGACGCAGACTCGTCGCCGCCCTGCTTGCCGCGCTTCTGGTCGAAGACCTGGCGCATGTACGGGCCGAACGCCTCGACGATGTGCGCCGCGCCGATCAGATCGTCGTGCAGCTTCTCGTCGCCCGGCGTCTCGCAATGCGAGCCGACCGGCTTGCCGTTCTCGAGTTCGACGACGATGCGGCCGAGCGGCAGCGTGTTCTGCGGCGGTTCGGGCCGGGTCGTGAACGCGTAGCGGCGGTAGACGCTGCCGTTCTCCTTGGACTTGGGCAGCACGTCGTACAGCTGGGAGACGAACGCGAGCAGCGCGCCGCAGTTGTCGACGTTGTCGGTGACGAACGAGGACAACGAGAACTCGAGTTTCGTCTTGCCGTCGGCGTCCGGTTCGTCGACGCCGATCTTCGCGATCGCGCCGGGATCGTCGACGGTCACGTTCATGTCGTACGCGTAGAAGTAGCCGAACACCTTCGACTCACGGGCCCCGTTGCCGCCGGCGCCGCCGCCGTTGCGTCCGGCCGCGTCCTCGCCGCCGATGGCTGCCATGTCGGCCGCGATCGAGGCGATGTCGGTGATCGCGTCGACGGAGGACGTCGCGTCGGCATCGGACGTCTCGACCGTCGCGGCCTGCGCTTCGGCGGCCGCGTTGCGCTCGGCCTCCTCGAGCTGGCCGAACAGGTCGGGCAGATGCTCCGCCACGCCGTCGACGAGCCGCTTGGCGCCGGTCAGCACCTCCGCCTTGAGCTGGCTGTTGATCGCGCAGCGGTGGGAGACGCTCACCCCCTCCTCGCTGGCGCTGAATTCGGCGGTGAACCGGGCCACCGGCATGACGTGCTCGGGCAGCGTTTCGGTGCAGGAGAACGCATAGCGGCGGAACGTGATGTCCTTGGCGTTCGGATCGTCGTGTTCGGCGAGCGCCTGGCCGAGCAGCTTGACGTCGGCGAGCAGCAGCTGCCGGTTCTCCGCATGCTGCTTGATGAGGTCGCCGGCGTGGATGCTGATCTCGCGTTCGCCGCCCTTCGGCTGTTCGAGCGACACCCAGACCAGCTGATCGGAGTCTTTGGGATCGTTGTCCGCGTCGAACGCGTAGAACCAGCCGATGATGCGCGGCTTGTTGTCGTCGGCGTCGTTCGCGGCGTTCGCGGCATTCGCCTGGTCTGCGGCGTGCACGATGCTTTCCGCCTCCGCCACGACGTCGTCGGCGTTCATCTTGTCTTCGTTGGCCATGATGGGTCCTTTCATATTCATGCAACCGTATTCAAGACTACGCCATCACCGGCCGTGCGGACTGCCGTATGCCGATTTTTCTCCGATAACGAGCGGAGCCCCTCCGTTTGGGGAGGGGCTCCGCTATCGGATCCGTTATCCGATCCGGGTCAGGATCGCAAGGATTGCAAACGACTGCGATCAGGCCAGACGGTCGACGATCGCGGCGACGGCGTCCTCGACCGGCACGGCGACCGAGTTCTCGCCGTTGCGGTCGCGCACCTCGATCGTGCCGTTGTTGACCGTGTCGCGGCCGGCGACGGCGATCAGCGGCACGCCGATGAGCTCGGCGTCCTTGAACTTGACGCCCGGGGAGACCTTCTTGCGGTCGTCGTAGATGACCTCGACGCCGCGCGCCTCAAGCTCGTCGACCAGCTTCTCGGCGGCGTCGAACGCGGCCTCGTCCTTGCCGGTGGCCACGACATGCACCTGCGCCGGGGCGATCACGGCCGGCCAGGCGAGGCCCTTCTCGTCGTGATGCGTTTCGGCGACGCACGCGAGCACGCGGGACACGCCGATGCCGTAGCAGCCCATCCACACCGGCACGGTCTTGCCGTTCTGGTCGAGGACCTTCAGGTCGAGCGCCTTGGAGTACTTGAGACCGAGCTGGAAGACCTGGCCGATCTCCACGCCGCGCTCGAAGCTCAGCGGGCCGGAGCCGTCCGGGCTCATGTCGCCGTGGCGGACCTCGACGGCCTCCACCACGCCGTCGGCCTTGAAGTCACGGCCGTAGACGAGGTCGTAGTAGTCGACCTCGAACTCGTCGGCGCCGGTGAACCATGCGGAACCCTTGACGACGTGCGCGTCCACGAAGTAGCGCAGCGGCTCCTTGACGCCGGCGGCCTCGGCCTGCGGGCCGAGCACCATCGGGCCGATGTAGCCCGGCACGAGTTCCGGATGCTGCTTGAGGTCCTCTTCGGTGGCCTCCTCGAGCTCCGCGGGCGCGAACTGCGCCTCGAGACGCTTCATGTCGACCGTGCGGTCGCCCGGCACGCCGACGACGATCAGCTCGCGCCACGGCTCGTCGTGATCCGCGTCCTCCGGATGCTTGACGGCGATGACCACGTTCTTGAGGATGTCGGAGGCCTCCCAGGAGCGGCCGTCGGCGCGCGGATGGTCGGCGTTGGCGCGCTCGATCATCTTGTCGATGGTCTTCGCGTCCGGGGTCGGCTCCTTGGTGGCGGCCGGGGTGTTCGACGCGTCGATCTCGGGCAGTTCGGGCGTGTGCAGCGCCTCGACGTTCCACGCCTTGCCGGACGGGGCCAGCGCGAACGTGTCCTCGCCGATCGGCATCGGGGCGAGGAACTCCTCGGACGCGGAGCCGCCCATCGGGCCGGACATCGCGAACACCGGCACGTACTTGAGGCCGATGCGCTGGAACACGCGCTCGTACGCGCCGCGCTCGTCCATGTACGCCTTGCGCATGCCCTCCTCGTCCACGTTGAACGAGTAGGCGTCCTTCATCACGAACTCACGGCCGCGGATCAGGCCCGCGCGCGGACGGAACTCGTCACGGTACTTGGTCTGGATCTGGTAGAGCACGACCGGCAGGTCCTTGTACGACGAGTACATGTCCTTGACCAGCAGCGTGAACATCTCCTCGTGCGTCGGCGCGAGCAGATAGTCGGCCTGATGACGGTCCTTGAGACGGAAGATGTTGTCGCCGTACTCCTCCCAGCGGTGGGTGGCCTCGTACGGTTCGCGCGGCAGCAGCGCCGGGAAGTGCACCTCCTGAGCGCCGATGCCGTTCATCTCCTCGCGGATGATCTCCTCGATCTTGTTCAGGACGCGCAGGCCGAGCGGCAGCCACGTCCAGATGCCCGGCGCGGCCTTGCGGATGTATCCGGCGCGCTGGAGCAGTTTCGCGGAATCGACGTCCGCGTCGGCGGGGTCCTCGCGCAGCGTGCGCAGGAACAGGGTAGACATACGAAGTGCTTTGGAACTCATGCGTTCCAAGGTACTCAATCAAGCCGACACCGTACGGCGTCAGAACAGTTCGGCCTGCTCGAATTCGGGATCGGCGCCCGCGCCGGCGGCTCTGGCACCGCCAGCGGCCGCGGCGGCCGTCAGCCGCGGGTCGAACGCGTCCGGACCCTCCGCGTCCAGCCGCATCGCCGCATCGTCGGAAGCGGCGCGCAGATCGCCGTCGAGCATCACCGCGTCGGGCGAGACGTAGAACATGCGCTCGCTCACGCCGGCCAAGTACAGTCCGTCCATCGACTCGACGCGCGAAAGCGCGACGTAACCCATGCCGGGCGCGAACGTTCGCTTCAAATCCATCACCGCACGGTCCAGCGTCATGCCCTGCGACTTGTGGATCGTGATCGCCCACGCGCAGCGCAACGGCACCTGGTTGACCGACGCGAGCACCGTCTCGCCGTCCGTCATCTCCCACGATGCGGGCTTCAACGTGACGATGTTGCCGTTCTCGAACTCGACGATCGGCCATCCGCCCTTCGCTTCGGGCGCGAACCCGCGCACCGTGCCGAGCGAGCCGTTCACGTACTGCCGGTCGGCGTCGTTGCGCAGCGCCATCACGGCCGCGCCGGTCTTCAGGACCAGCGTCTCCGGCGCGAGCATGTTCTTCTTGAGCCGGTCGACCATGGTCGCAGGCCCCGCCTCCTCGGCGTGGAACGTGTGCTCCTCCGCGCCGATCTGCGCGAGTCGCAGGTCGTTGAGCCCGTCGGCCTGCCGGTTAACCGGGAACAGGTGCACGGCCACCTCGCCGGGCGCGGGCGCAAGTCCCAGCCGTGCGGCGAGCACGTCGTGGTCCTTTTGGTCGACGCAGCCCTCGCGAATGTCGGTGAGCACGGTGAGCAGCGAACCGGTGTCCTGGCGGTGCTGCTCGGTCAGATAGCAGATCGTCGGGTTCAGCTCGTTCCAGACCAGCGATTCGGTGACGAATCCTTCCGGATTGAGCCCGGCCTTCGCGTAGCGTTCGCGCGCGGCGACATACTCCGGCGGCGGGGCGATCAGGTCGCGGTTGCGGCCGGAGACGCTCACCGGCGGCAGCTGGAAGAAATCGCCGGACAGCACGACCTGCAGGCCGCCGAACGGCCGCGGGTCGCGGCGCACGTCGCGGCAGACCTGATCGACCATATCGAACAGCCACGCGTGCATCATCGACACCTCGTCGATGATGAGGATGTCGGTGTCCTGGATCTTGCGCCGGCGACGCGTGCGGATGAGCTTGAGCAGGCTGGTCGTCAGCGCCGTGGACACGCCCACGCCGCTCCACGAGTGGATCGTCTGGCCGTTGACGTGCGTCGCGGCGATGCCGGTGGACGCGGTGACCGCGACGTGCGCGCCCGCCTTACGCGCAGACGTGACGAACTCGTTGAGCACGTACGTCTTGCCCGCGCCGGGAGCGCCCGTGAGGAACACGTTCGCGCCGGCGTTCAGGATCGCCAAGGCTTCGCTTTGCCGCATGTGCCGATTACCGCCTGCCTGCCGTGTGCCGGATCGTCCGGGTCACTTGTTGGTTACTTGTTGATCATTTGTTGATGCTGGTCGCGACGATGTCGGCGGCGATGCGCTTGGCCGTCGCCTCGTCCGGGCCGGGGGCGGGGGCCATGACGGCCTCGCGGTAGTAGCGCAGTTCGTCGAGCGATTCGATGATGTCGGCGAGCGCGCGGTGGCCGCCGTTCTTCGGCGGGCGGTTCTCGTACACGGCCGGATACCAGCGGCGGGCGAGCTCCTTGAACGTGCTCACGTCGATGCTGCGGTAGTGCAGGTGGCTCATGAGGTTCGGCATGTAGTGGTCGAGGAACTTCTTGTCGGAGCCGATCGTATTGCCGGCGAGCAGCGGGCGCACGCCGTCGGGGGTGAAGCGGGCCACGTACTCGGTGACCTTGGCTTCCGCTTCGGCGAGGCTCAGGCCGTGCTCCCACTCGTTGATGAGGCCGGAGCGGGTGTGCATGTTGCGCACGAAGTCGTTCATGTGCGCCACTGCCTTGTCGCTCGGCTTGATGACGTAGTCGACGCCCTCGTCGAGCACGTTGAGGTCGAAGTCGGTGGGCACGACGGACACCTCGACGAGCTCGTCGCCGCCGAAGATGTCGAGTCCGGTCATCTCGCAATCGATCCAGATCAGTCGCGAATCCTTCGCGCTGTACGTTTCCGCATCATGTGCATCCACCATGTCGGGCCGCCTTTCGTCACGTCGTATCCCTGTATCGAACAGTACAGGCTACCGCGGCGGCGATACAAAAACGGCTCCCCCGCCGAGAATGGGCGGGAGAGCCGTTGCCGGTCGACCGGTCGGATCAGACCGACCGGTCAGTCACACCGGTCAGTCACACCGATCAGTTGTTGTGGAAGCCGGAGTAGTTCGGGGCCTCCGCGGTCATCACGATGTCGTGCGGGTGCGATTCGCGCAGGCCGGCGTCGGTGATGCGGATGAAGCGGCCCTTCTCGCTCATCTCGGGGATGTTGTGCGCGCCGATGTAGAACATCGACTGGTGCAGGCCGCCGATCATCTGGTACAGCACGGCGTTCAGCGGTCCGCGGTACGGAACCTCGCCCTCGACGCCTTCCGGCACGACCTTGTCGTTGCTGGTGACGTCGGCCTGGAAGTAGCGGTCCTTGGAGTAGGACTTCTTGCCGCGCGGGGCCATCGCGCCCAGCGAGCCCATGCCGCGGTACAGCTTGTACTGCTTGCCGTGCAGGAGCACCTTCTCGCCCGGGGCCTCCTCGCAGCCGGCGAGCGCGCCGCCGAGCATGACCGAGGACGCGCCGGCCACGAGGGCCTTGGCGATGTCGCCGGAGTAGTGGATGCCACCGTCGGCGATGCACGGGACGCCGGCGGCCTTGCAGGCCTGGGCGGCTTCGTACACGGCGGTGAGCTGCGGGACGCCGACGCCGGCGACCACGCGGGTGGTGCAGATGGAGCCGGGGCCCACGCCGACCTTGACGGCGTCGACGCCCGCGTCGATCATGGCCTGCGCGCCGGAGCGGGTGGCGATGTTGCCGCCGATGACCTGCACGTCGCGGAAGGCCGGATCGTTCTTGATGCGGCGGATCATGTCGAGCGCAAGGCGGGCCTCGCCGTTCGCGGTGTCGACGACGAGCACGTCGACGCCTGCCTCCATCAGGGCGGAGGCGCGCTGCCAGGCGTCGCCGAGGAAGCCGACGCCGGCGGCCACGCGCAGACGGCCCTGGCCGTCCTTGGTGGCGTCCGGGTACTGCTCGGTCTTGACGAAGTCCTTGACGGTGATCAGGCCGGTCAGGTGGCCCTCGTTGTCGACGAGCGGCAGCTTCTCGACCTTGTGCTGGGCGAGCAGGCGGTGCGCGTCCTCCTTGGAGATGTTGGACGGACCGGTGACCAGGTTCTCCTTGGTCATCACGTCGCGGACCTTGAGGTGGTCGTAGTCCTCGGAGGCGATGAAGCGCATGTCGCGGTTGGTGATGATGCCGACGAGCTTGTTGTCCTTGTCCACGACCGGCAGGCCGGAGATGTGGAACTTGCCGCACAGCTTGTCGAGGTCGGCCAGCGTGACGTCCGGGTTGACGGTCAGCGGGTCGGTGATCATGCCCGACTCGGAGCGCTTGACGACGTCGACCTGGGCGGCCTGGTCGTCGATGGACAGGTTGCGGTGGAGCACGCCGATGCCGCCGTTGCGGGCCATGGCGATGGCCATTTCGGATTCGGTGACGGTGTCCATGGCCGCGGAGATGGCCGGGACCTTCATGGTGATCTCACGGGTCAGGTGAGTGGTGGTGTCCACTTCGGACGGGATCACGTCCGTCTCGTTCGGCAGCAGCAGGACGTCGTCGTACGCGAGTCCGAGCTGGGCGAAAATAGGCGGGAGAGGGGCGTAATTGGTTGCTGAATTCATGTCAGGAATTAAAGCCATAGACCCACTATATGAACGTGCGTTGACACAGGACACGCCCCCGTGCTATGAACCGTCGGCCGGCGCATGCGCCGGCGCCCGGTCAGTCCTTCCCGCCCTTCGTCATGCCGCCGCTGGCGTGCTGCGCGCGTTCGAGCGCGTTCTCCTCACGGATCTCGGGGATCCGGTGCTTGAGATACGGGTACATCGTCGCCAGCGACAGCAATACCACGGCCACGGCCATGCCGATCGCCACGTAGCGTGCGCGGAAGAACAGGATCATCAGCGATCCGAACGCGATGAGCGCGGCCCAGCCCCACAGGATCAGCACCGCGCCCTGTACGCTGTGCCCGATCCTGAGCATGCGGTGGTGCAGGTGCATGCGGTCCGGGTGCATCGGCGACTGGCCTTTCGCGAGCCTGCGCACGATCGCCATGCACATGTCGAGCACGGGCAGGAACAGCACGAGGATCGGCAGCAGGATCGGCATGAACACCGGCAGGTAGATGCTCGCGTGGATGGAGGCCGGGTCGAGCCGGCCGGTCATGATGATCGACGCGCACGTGATCAGATAGCCGAGCAGCATGGAGCCGGAGTCGCCCATGAACAGTTTCGCCGGATGCCAGTTGTGCAGGATGAAGCCGACGCAGATGCCGACCATCGCCACGTCGATGAGCGTGGCCATCGACGCGTACGACGGCGAGTTGCGCGCGAGGATGTACGAGTAGACGGCGAACGCGATGCCGCCGATCGCGACGATGCCGGACGCGAGTCCGTCCAGACCGTCGACGAAGTTGACCGCATTGATCGACGCGACGATCAGGAACGCGGTGATCGTGATCGAAATGCTCGGACTGGCCGTGACGAGCGATCCGAGCGGCAGCGAGATGATCTGCAGGCCGCCCCACGCGACGAACACGGCGGTCAGCAGCTGGCCGGACATCTTGAGCATCCAATCGAGGTCCCACAGGTCGTCGGCCATGCCGATCAGGCATATCGAGATCGCGCCGAGCATCACGACCCACGCCTGATGGCCGGACCGGAACAGGCCGCCGAGGAACGGCATGCGGCTGGCGAACAGCATCGCGCCGAGGAAGCCGCACAGCATGCCAAGGCCGCCCATGCGCGGGGTGGGGATGGTGTGCACGTCTCGCGCGCGGACCTTGCCGACCGCGCCGATATGGATGGCCACGTGACGGATGAGCGGGGTGAGCAGCCAGGTGATGCCGCCGGCGACGGCGGCCACGAACAGGTAGACCCTCATGCGCCGAGCCCTCCGCCGTTCATGTGCAACGCGCGGCGGATCACCAACTGCGGGATCACGCCTTCGCGCAGGATGTCGATGCCGTCGCGCGACAGCGGGTTCGCGGCGACGACGGTGCTGGCGACATGACCCTGCGTGGGGCCGCCGTCAAGATAGAGGTCCACGATGTCGCCGAGCGCGGCGCGGGCCTCCTCGACGGTCTGCGCGCTTTCCTCGCCGGAGCGGTTCGCGCTCGAGGCGGCAAGCGGGCCGAGCGCGTTGAGCACGCGCAGCGTGACCGCCGAGTTGGGAATACGGATGCCCTGCGTTTTGGAGCCCTGCGGGGTCGGGTTGAGGGTTTTCAGATCGCAGTCCTCGCGGGACACGGCGATGGGCGAGAACGCGCCGGGCATGAACTGCGCGGCGAGCCGGTTGAGCGGCGCGGGCAGGTCGAGGCCGAGTTCGTCGAGCTGGTCGACGTTGGCGAGCAGCACCTGCAGGGCCTTGAACCGCGGGCGGCGCTTGGCCTCGTACACCTTGGCGATGGCGGCCTCGTTGCGCGGGTCGCAGGCCACGCCGTACACCGTATCGGTCGGGATCACGACCAGTCCGCCGGCGGCTATGATCCGCCGCGCCTCGTCCAGCGACTCATCGGTTACCGTGCATACCGCGCTCATGCTTCCTCCTGACGTTTCAACCCCATAATTGCACCATTGCGCCCCGACCGGCAATCGCGGCCCGATCATGGGGCGCTCCCGGCCTTATCCCGTCCCGCGTTCCAAGGCGGCCTGAGCGCAACGCAGCCGCGCTCCCGTCACACGGCACGTGACGTGACGTCGTGCGCCGCGTCACGACGCGCCCCGCGTCACGTCATGACGTGCGACATCGTGACGTCCGGCGTCCGACGTCTGCGCGTCTGCGCGTCTGCGCGTCTGCGCGTCTGCGCGACGACCTAATATGTACGTTCGTACACATAGGTATACTGCTATCGTATTCATCCCCAACCGCACGTCCAACCACCGCAAAGGAGCCCCACATGACCGGCAACGCGTCATCCCCCATCCCACCCGTCGAACTGCGCCGGCCGCGCGCCTCCGAACGCGAGGAGATGCTCGCCGGCAACCTCTACAACCCCGAGGACCCGCAGCTCGTCGCCCTGCGGGAGAAGGCCGGAGACCTGTGCACCAGGTTCAACTCGCTGCCGCGCGGCGACCACGCCACCCGCGCCGCGGTGCTCGACGAACTGCTGCCGAACCACGGCGAGAACCTGGCCGTCATGGGCCCGGTGTTCTTCGACTACGGCTGCCACACCACGATCGGCGACCGCGTGTTCATGAACTTCAACTTCACATGCCTCGACTGCGCGCCGGTGACGATCGGCGACGACGTGCTGTTCGGCCCCAACGTGTCGCTCCTGCCGCCGATGCACCCGATCCGCTGGCAGGACCGCAACGTGCGCCGCGGCGCCGACGGCTCGTTCTACGACTACGAGTACGGCAAGCCGATCGTGATCGGCTCGAACTGCTGGTTCGGCGGCAACGTGACCGTGATCGGCGGCGTGACCATCGGCGACGGCTGCGTGATCGGCGCCGGTTCGGTGGTCGTCAAGGACATTCCGGCCAATTCGGTGGCCGTGGGCAATCCCGCGCGCGTCGTGCGCACGATCAGCGACGCGGATGCGTCCGTGTATCAGGAGTATGCGCGATAGGCCGCTACACGTAAGGGAGATAGCTTATTGAGAATGGCGGAATTAAGCCATTCTCAATAAGCTATCTCCCTTACGTGTATCGCTCGGCGAAGAGATAGCGGGGCCGGCCGGTCCAATCGTTCTCCGTATGGGCCTCGGCGAAGCCGTTGGCACGCGCGAAGGCGACGAGCCTGTCCCCCTGCGAGATGTCGTGCTCCATGACGAGCGCTCCGCCGGGACGCAGCAGCTTCGCCGCGCGTTCAATGATCCGCTCGGGGATGAGCACGCCGTCCGCCGAACCGCCGTACAGGGCGAGGTCGGGATCATGGTCGCGCACCTCGGGCTGTTCGGGGATCTCCGACAGCGGCACGTACGGCGGGTTCGTGATGACCAGGTCGATCGTGCCGTCGAGCTGCGGCAGGGTGAGCGGGCTGGTCGCATCCCCCTGTTCGAGCGTGTAGTTGTAGCCGGCCAGCGGGTCCTTCCGGGCGACCAGCTCGCGGTTGCGTTCGGTCCACCGGTAGGCGTCCGGCGAAAGCTCCACGGCCCACACCTGCGCGCCGCGCACTTCGGTGACCACCGACAGGCCGATCGCGCCGGAGCCGGCGCACAGGTCGACCACGCGCGGGGTCGCGATGCGGTTGCGCGTCAGCCAGTCGATCCCGGCCTGCACCACGGTTTCGGTCTCCGGACGTGGAATGAACACGCCCGGCCCGACCTCAAGGTCGAGATAACGGAACGGCGCGTGCCCGACGATGTACTGCAGCGGCTCGCGCTTCGCCCGCCGCGCGATCATGCCGGCGAAACGAGCGTCGGCATCCGCGTCGGGCCCCCATTCGTCGCCCATCAGCATCGCCTTGTCCACGTCGCGCAGCTCGCGTCCGCGGGCCTCCGCCAACAGCAGCTTCGCATCATGCTCGGGCGTATCCACTCCCGCCTCGCGCAACGTGGCCGCCGCGTCCAGAATCACATCAACAACAGTCGTCATGCACACATCCACTCTTACATTCCGGCTACAACCCGCGCAACATACGTACGCAACGAGGGATGGGCCGGGGCATGCGATGCTCGACCGTATGACTTGGCCGAGCGGCCCGGAGCGTGTCGAGCGTCGTATGCCCCGGCCCATCCCGGTCACACTACGTAGCTCATTCCAGTCACGTACTTCGCTGATTAACGAGCACTACTTCTGGTTGGCGAGGCGTTCGGCCTCGTCAGCCTGGATGTCGGAGTCGATCACGGCCTGCAGGTCGCCGTTGAGCACCGCGTCGAGGTTGTACGCCTTGTAGTTGGTGCGGTGGTCGACGATGCGGTTCTCCGGGAAGTTGTACGTGCGGATGCGCTCGGAACGGTCGAGCGAGCGCACCTGCGAATGGCGCATGTCGGCGGCCTCGGCGGCCTCCTGCTCGTGCTTCATGGCGAGCAGTCGCGACTTGAGCACGCGCAGCGCGGCCGCGCGGTTCTGGATCTGCGACTTCTCGTCCTGCATGTTCACGGTGATGCCGGTGGGGATGTGGGTCATGCGCACCGCGGAGTACGTGGTGTTGACCGACTGGCCGCCGGGGCCGGAGCTCATGAAGATGTCGATCTTGAGGTCCTTCGGATCGATTTCGATCTCGTCGTCGTCCTCGTCGGCTTCGGGGAAGACGATCACGCCGGCCGCGGAGGTCTGGATGCGGCCCTGCGATTCGGTGACGGGGATGCGCTGGACGCGGTGCACGCCGCCCTCGTACTTGAGGCTCGCCCACACGCCGTCCTCCGGCGCGGGCGTGCCCTTGGCGCGGATGGCGATCTGCACGTCCTTGACGCCGCCGAGCTCGGTGGTGTTCTCGGACTGCACGGTGACGGTCCAGCCGCGCTTTTCCGCGTAGCGCGTGTACATGCGCAGCAGGTCGCCGGCGAACAGGGCCGCCTCCTCGCCGCCGGTGCCGGCCTTGATCTCCATGATCGTGTCGCGCGCGTCGTCCGGATCCCTCGGGATGAGCGCGGTGCGCAGTTTCTCCTCGGCGGCCGGCAGCTCGGCTTCGAGCCGCTTGGCCTCCGCGGCGAAGTCCTCGTCCTCGCCGGCCATTTCGCGGGCGGCCTCGAGGTCGTCGCGGATCTGCAGGTAGGTCTTGTATGCGGACACGATGCCGCCGAGTTCGGCGTGGCGACGGCCCAGCTTGCGGATTTTCTCGGGGTCGGATGCGACCGACGGGTCCGCCATCTTCGCTTCGAGGTCGTGATATTCCTCGAGCGCGGTCTGCGCGGCGGGGAACTGTTCGTCTGCCATGGAACTTCCTTCGCTTACGATGTGGTTCAAGCTGGATCGGTCACGTCATGCGTACGATTGTGCGGAAACCTCGGCAATATCGTACGGATGGATGTGCCATATGTACGGTTTTGCGGAAGACGTCGGCAATACCGTACAGAGAGAGCCGATGTATGTACGTTTCTGCGGATGTTCCCGCGAAACCGTACAGAAAGGGACGCTTGGCGTACGGTTTCGCGTAACTGTCTGCCAAACCGTACGGGAAAGAGCTGCATGCGTACGATTTTGCGGATGCTCCCGCGAAACCGTACGCGGAGGGATACAAAAACGCCAGTCCGCGGGCGGATTGCGGGTCGCCGAGGCGACGCCGGACCGCACGGACTGGCGTTGAAGAAGCTACTTGGCCTTCTTGCCGTAGCGACGCTCGAAGCGAGCGACGCGGCCACCGGTGTCCATGATCTTCTGCTTGCCGGTGTAGAACGGGTGGCACTGCGAGCAGACGTCGACCGTCATGTGGTCGCCCTTGTAGGTGGAACGGGTGACGAAGGTGTTGCCGCACGAGCACAGGACTTCGACGGCATGGTAATCGGGATGGATTCCCTGCTTCATGGTGTGTCTCCTAAGGATTCGGGGGACCCGGGTCGTCGCGCCCCTATGGCCGACGTGAACCGGAACCTATGGGAATATACGCGCGGGGGTGGACGATACCAGCAGGGAGACCCGCCGCTTACATTGCCCATATCGGCCCGGCGGATCAATCCCGTCGAAGGACGAGAACGGCGCCCATCATGCGCAATGATACGCCAATCGATGGTTCCATCACATAAACGAAGCCCTTGGAACCCAATGATTCCAAGGGCTTTGCCGGTGGGGCCGCAGGGGCTTGAACCCTGGACCGGGCGATTATGAGTCGCATGCTCTAACCGACTGAGCTACGGCCCCACGTCGGTTTCACGGCCGCATGTGGCGTGGCGCGAAAACCGACCACGCCAGTGTAGCAAACCGCTCCCCCGACACGCGACGGCCGTCCCGCACCCGGTCCGAGGAACGCGCCCCACGTCCCGGCGGCCGTCCACAGGCGGTTCGCCATTCCATCCCGGCTCCGCGGATCACAACCGTTTCCCGGGATCCCGCCGCCGACTCAGGCGTCCACGATCTTGCGCCCGGGCAGGTCACGCCCGGAGGCGAGCCGGTCGAGCACGCCGGTCCGTCCGATCGCCAAGTACAGGAACCAGCTCATCACACCGGCGATGAGCACGCCGCCGATCATTTCGCTGATCATATGCACGATGCCACGCGGGCTGAACGGCGCGACGCCCTGGAAATAGAAGAACAGCAGGTACAGGCCGTAGGTGAGCGCGGTGAACGCGCCGGACGCGATCGACATCGGCAGGCTGAACCTGCGGTAGCGGGTCAGCAGGAACGGGATGTCGGCCGAAATGCCTTCGAGCAGCGCGGCGATGAGGATGGACACGATGGAGAACCTGTTGCCGATCAATGCCTCGGCGAGCGCGCCGACGAGGTTCACGTAGACGGCCGCGCCGGGCTTGCGCAGGATGAGCAGCGCGAGCGGCCCGGAGAAGTACCAGAATCCGTGGAACAGGCTCATCAGTCCCGGCAGGATCGCGCTGAGCAGCGACGAGACGGGCGTGTACGCGAAGTCGAACGCCCAGAAGACGAGTCCGCAGGCGACGCCGAGCGCCGCGCCGACGGCGATGTCCTGCGGCTTCCAGCGCAGGCGGGACAGGTCGTCGATGGCCGAGACAGCGTCCGCCGCGGCCGTGTCGGAGATGCCGGCCGGCGCGGTTCGCGCTGATGTTTGGTTGACGATGGAACGATTGGTGGGTGATGTTGCGTCGGCTTTGCCTGACATGGCCTTCTCCTGACTTGCGATCGCGCACAGTGATCGATGAAACCGGGCCGTTGCGGATGCGTCCGCGACCTGTGCCGCGCGGGACGCCGCGGGCGTGCGCCGCATGGTCCGTCGCGTCGGCGATCGGATGATCCGGACGATCACGACGATCGAAACGATCGGCATGATCCAGATGATCCTAGCGCCCGGCCGGCCGGTTTCCGGCGTTCCTTGACCTGCGCGATTTGGGCGGGAACGCCGCACGACACCATAGCAGACGCGACGGCCTCATGTGTTACACTGGAGGCATAGTTCAACCATCTAACTAAATACCGGCGGCATCATGCCGCCCATTCCGGAACCCGACGCGGCAACGACGGCCGCCACGGCGACGGAACCAGCAAGGAGGCAACCATGACCCGAATCCTCGTGGCGGGCGTCGATACGTCCACCCAGTCCACCAAGGTGCGCGTCACCGACGCCGCGACCGGCGAACTCGTGCGCTTCGGCCAGGCCAAGCACCCGGACGGCACCAGCTGCGATCCGAACGCGTGGTGGGACGCGTTCCGCGAGGCCGCGGCGCAGGCCGGCGGGCTCGACGACGTCGCCGCGCTGGCGGTCGGCGGCCAGCAGCACGGCATGGTGCTGCTCGACCGGCAGGGCCGCGTGGTGCGCGACGCGCTGCTGTGGAACGACACCCGTTCCGCGCCCGACGCCGAACGTCTCGTCGCCGAGCTCGGCGCGGCGCCCAAGGCCGCGGACGGCTCCGAGGACGACCTGTCCGACGACGCGACGCTGCGCGGCCGTCAGCGTTGGGTCAAGGCCGTCGGATCGTCGCTCGTCGCATCACTGACGATCACCAAGATCGCGTGGGTCGCCGCGAACGAGCCGGACAACGCGGCGCGCGTCGCCGCGGTCTGCCTGCCGCACGACTGGCTCAGCTGGCGCATCGCCGGCCACGGTCCGGTCGCGGACGGAGAAACCGCCGATCTGGCCGCGCTGTTCACCGACCGTTCCGACGCGTCCGGCACCGGCTATTTCGACTCCGCGGCGAACGAGTATCGCATGGACCTGTTCAAGCTGGCGTTCGGACGCGACGACGTGACGCTGCCGCGCGTGCTCGGACCGACCGAAACCGGCGCCGTCGCCGATCCGGCCATCGCCGGCAAGGACGTGCCCGGCGGCTGCATCATCGCGCCGGGCGGCGGCGACAACGCGATGGCGTCGCTGGGACTGAGCATGGGCGTCGGCGACGTGTCGATCTCGCTCGGCACGTCGGGCGTGGCCGCAGCCATCTCCCCCGTGCCCGCGTACGACATGACCGCGTCGGTGACCGGCTTCGCCGACTGCACCGGCCACTGGCTGCCGCTCGCCTGCACGATCAACGGCTCGCGCATCTCCGACGCGGGCCGTGCGGCGCTGGGCGTCGACTACGACGAACTGGCCGATCTGGCCGCACAGTCCGTGCCGGGCGCCGAGGGCGTTACGCTGATCCCGTACTTCGACGGCGAGCGCACGCCGAACCGTCCGGACGCGACGGCCGCCCTGTACGGCATGACGCTGAGGAACACCACGAAGGCGAACATCGCGCGCGCGTTCGTCGAGGGTCTGTTGTGCTCGCAGCGCGACTGCCTCGAACTGGTCAAGGGGCTCGGCGTGGACGTCAAGCGCATCCTGCTCATCGGCGGCGGCGCGAAGTCGGCGGCCGTGCGCGCCTACGCGCCGGGCGTCTTCGGCATGGACGTGGTGCTGCCGGCGACGGACGAATACGTGGCGATCGGCGCGGCGCGCCAGGCCGCGTGGGTGCTGTCGGGCGAGGCCGAGCCGCCGGCGTGGCAGCTCGCGATCGACGGGACCCTCACCGGCGAGCCGACCCCCGAGGTGTACGAGCAGTACGCCCGTTATCGCGGCTGAGCGGTCCAGCCCGTCGGACGCCTGACCGGGCGGCCGAATTCATGCCACCGCTCACCAACTTCCAACGCTCTCGCCAGAAACCAACGCCGAAAAGACACCCAGCGTTGGCCTCTGGCGAGAACCACCCCACTACCCGCCAAATCCCAACGTGTTCGCCAATTCCCAACGCGGAAAGGACGCCCGGCGTTGGTTTCTGGCGAGAACCACCCCGCTACCCGCCGATTCCCAACGCAGAGAGACTTATTTGCGTTGGGAATCGGCCAGAACCGAGATCAGACTGGGATCAGGAGGAGGGGCGGAAGCATAAGAGGAGCCCCGTCGTGCATCGCACGACGTGAATTGGGCATGTCGATGCCTCCGATCCTACACTCGAAGCGAAGAGACAGGATCGGAGGCATCGTGGCAACGGGGGAAACGACGCAGCGGCCCATACGCGCGGGGATCCGCGTGGGCATCGTGGACAACGACCCGTACGCGCTGTACGGGCTCGCCGCCCAGGTGAAGGCGTGCGGACCGCGTTTCGAGGTCGCGTGGCAGTGCGAGCTGGGCGCGGCCGCGTTCCAGAAGGCGCTCTCGCCCAAGCACTCCCCCGACGTCATGCTCGTCGACATGTCCCTGACCGACATGCAGGGCCCGGACCTGTGCGCGCAGATCCGCAAACGGTCGCGCACGATCGGCCTGGTCGGCATCAGCTCACGTCCGCTTGAGCAGTACCGGGACGCGATGATCGCAGCCGGCGCGCAGGCGCTCATCAACAAGCGCATCGCGCCGCGCGCGCTCGCGCCGGTGCTCGCCGCGGCGGCCGACGGCCTGCCGTACGATCCGGCACCGCCATCCGACAGGCCGACGTTCGAATCGGTCGCGACGGCGTTCGCGCGGGTCAACGCGGGCCGATCGCGCGGCGTCGAACTGTCGGCGCACGAACGCGAGGCGCTGTCGCTGTATGCGGACGGGCTGAAGACCGCGCAGGTGGCCGAGCGCATGGGCGTCACCGTGTCCAGCGTGCAGACGCTCGTCAATCGGGCGCGTGCCAAGCTCGGCGCGGCGAGCCTGCCGCAGGCGATCCGCATCTGCACCGAACGTCGTCTGTTCGGCGTCGCCGCCGCAGGTTCAACGGCGGCGGTCGCATCGTCATCGACGGCACACACGCACCCCACGGCAATGATGCCAGCGCAGGAACCGGCTCTTTCGGATCGAACGACGAACGCCGAATCGACGGCACCGGATATGACGGCTGAACCAACATCATCAACCATGTCGAACGAACCGGCGGCAACGGCGGTACACACTACGACAGCACGTACCATTCTGGCGACCCGAGCCACATCGGAGTCGGCATTATGACGGACGGCACGTTCCCGCAGCCCTCTCCGAAGCCTTCCCCCAACCGGCTGTCGCGCCGGCCGCCCACGTGGTCCGATGCGACCCGCGCGGCACGTCGGCTGGCGCAACGGTACGGCGACCACCGGTGGACGGCCGCGTTTGCGACGCTGTTCGCCGCGTATCTCACGCTGGGATCGATCGTGGAGCACATGGCCCGATATGCGGCGCCGACGTGGGGTTCGGCTGCGGCGACGGCGGTCTGCGCGGCCGCGTGCCTGCTGCTGCCGGCCTTGCCGACGGCGGGTGCCGCCGTGCTGACGTTGGTGTGGTCGGCGACGCCGTGGATCGTGGGCGTATCCGCCGGTTCTGCGACCGGCGTGGCGGGAGACCCGATCGGCGCTCTTGTGGACGGTCTATCCGGCGGCAGTATGGGAAGCCCGTCAGGAGCCGCATCCGCGAGCGGATGGACCGTCGGTTCGAGCCTTCCGAACATCGTTGCGAACGTCGGCACCGGCGGCGTCAGCAACGTTGCGATACCGGTGTTGCCGCCGAATCTGGAGTATGCGGTCCTGTTCGCGGTCGGTGTGGCCGTGTTCCACGCCGGGTTGCGATGCCTGCCGGCGCCGGTCGCCGCCATCGTCATCTACACGTGCGGGACATTGGCCGTCGCCGTGCGTGCAGGAATAGCCGCCGCGGCGTTCACGGACGCCGGGTTCGACGTCGCGGGCGGTCTGATCGCGACGATCGTCCGATTCGCAGTGGCCGGCGTCGCGGGATACGCGCTGCGCGAGCAGATGCGCCGGCAGGCGACGGAAGCCGCGCTGGAACGCAATCGTCTGCTATTGGAACGCAGCCGCACGCGCGAGACGGTCGCCGCCGGACTGCACGACGACGTGTCGAACAAACTCGCGTTTCTACTCATGGTCATGGACCGGCGGCTGGAGGCCGGCGATCCGGTCGGCGGCGAGGAACTGCGGCTGATGCGTAAGGCCGCGCAGGAGGCGTACGGCACGACGCGCGGCCTGATCCGCACGCTGGGGCGAACGCCGCGCGCGGACTCCGATACGAACGACGACGGGAGCGGCAGGACGAATGCCGAATCGTCCGGCGATGCATTCGATGCGCCGAACGCCGGCACGTTTGGCGAGGCGGGAAGCGGGCCGCGCGACGCGACAAACGACGGGACGTACAAAGACGCATTCGACGACAGCGGCCGCGGGACGGCCGGAGTAACCATGCCGTCGGCCGATTCCCTCGCCGGATACCGCTGGATCGGACTGATCGGCGAACGATTGCGCGCGCATGACGCGCGTCTGGCGGAATCGGGGTTCGACGGCACCGGACTGCCGCCCACGGCCGAAACGGCGCCGCCCGCGATCGCACGGCCGGTACTGGGCGAGACGCTGGCGTTCATCGACGAATGCTATGCGAACATCGTCCGCCATGCCGATCCGGACAGTCCGTACATCGTCGCGGTGAACGCCACCGCCGACCGCATCATCGTCTCCTGCGCCGACACGGTTCGCGGCGACGAGCCCGTCCGACACGCAACGGTCAAGGGCACCGGCCTGACCCGTCACCGGGTCGTCATCGAACGACTCGGAGGCACGCTGACCGCGTCCCGCGACGGCGACGCATGGCAGTGCGAGGCGATCATCCCCTACTGCGCGTGATGTACTCCCGATTCGCGACACCATCCCCCGATCGGCATCCCCGGCACACCCCGAGCAACACCCCCGAGCGGCACGTGACACGGTCCCGTTTTGCGACGCGGAGCGTAACAGGGAGCGAATCGCATCTATCTCCAACCACACAAAACCCTTGGAAAATCAACCTTCTACAGGAATTGCAAGCATCATTGACCGCTCCGCGTCACGTGGGGCGCGACGTGAGATTGGATATGCGGGGCGGCGGACGCACACTGGAATCACCGGAGGCACCGAAGACTTCCGGCACTGCCGGCGAGCCGAAGGAGGCCATCATGAAGCAGCCCGGCATCAACGACATGACAGGCTTGACAGACAAGACGGATGAGGCAGGCCGAATGGGGGACGGCAGTGCACCCGGCACGCACAGCATGCCCGATACACCCGGAGCACCCCGCACACCCGACGCCTCCGCCACGGCCAGCCACCGCACGGCAGCCATCATGCGAATCTTCAAGGCCACGGCGATCGCGGTCGTGATCATCGCGCTGATCGCGGCCGCGGCGTACGGATTCCGCCGTGAGCATCGCATGCGGCTCACGATCATCGCGTGGGGTTCCGACGCGCTGGTCGAACAGACGCAACGTCTGGGCGAACGATTCGCGCAAGCGAACGAACTGGACGCCGACCAGGTGAGCGTCGTCACACCGGACGGCGACGATCCCGGCCAGTTGTCCCAGCAGATCGACCAGGCGCAGCAGCAGGGCTCGGTGGCGCTCATCGCCTCCGCAACATCGTTCGACAGCGCCATGGACCCCGTCGGCTGTTCCAACTACGTCGCCATGTATCCCGATCGGTCGGCGGGCGCCGCTCCGGCGTTCGGCGACTCGTTCGCCGCGACCGTGCCGAACGGCGCGTGGCGTTACTTCACCTGCGACGGCGAGGGCGTCGCCGCCGTGCTCGACGAGACCACCGACGACCATCTCGTGCGCCGGTGCGAACGTTCCGACGAACGAGGGTCGACGATCTGCGCCACCGACCGCGGCAGCACCGAATACCGTCCGGCCGCCAGCATCAAGGTGCTTGACGCCGACGCCGCCAAACAGTGCGAGAGCACCGGCGAATGCGCGTGGGAGCAGACCGCCATGCTGCAAACGTACGCGTCCGTGGTGCAGGGACTGTCGCTGAACCGTTCGCGCACGTGGGCCGCGGCCTCCCGCGCCGCAGCCAGCTCGTCCAATACGCCCGGCTCGTCCGGTGCCGGCACGTCCGCCCTGCCCGGCGACTATCTCATCGCCTTCTACCCTTCCGAATTCACCGGAAGCAGCAGCCAATCCGCCACCGAACTCAACGACCAGTTCGCCCGTTATCTGGAGTTCCAATGAACGATCCGCTCTACCAGCCAGGCGACCCGAACCAGGTGCTCGCCGGCCCCGCGACCTACGATATTCTGTTCAATCACGACGACGCCGTCGACGAGCTGCACGGCGGTCGCCCTCCGCGGCGCAACACGCGTCGCCGCCGCATCCTCGGCTGGATCGCGTTCGCGCTCGTGGCGCTGCTGATGGTGCTGTCCCTGCTGCGTATGCTCGTCTTCGCCGACCCGCAGATCAGGATCACGCTGGTCGACGCCGGCCAGTACGCGCAGGTCGCGTCCGGCGTGGCCCGCGATTTCGCCGATGCGAAGCGGATGCGCGCACGCGACGTGCAGGTGCGCACGCTTTCGTCGTCGGACGAGGACCAGCTGCGCCGAGCGTGGGAGACGATGCGCGCCGACAACGTGCAGGACGTGATCGTCGCCCCGTCCGGCACGTTCGACCGGCTGGCCGAGGACGGCTACGTCACGCCGTTCTCGTCGCTGCCCGAACTGCAGTATGCGCAGGGTTCGACCGCGATGACGACCGACGACGCGACGACTTGGTACAGCGACGCGGGCGCGGCCGGATCGCAGCCGACCGCGATGCGCGACACGTGGTACGAGCTGCCGGTCGACGGCACGGCCGGACAGGCGCCCGGCACGGCCGACGGAACCTGGGACTGCACGCGGTCCGCCGCGTCGGCATCGTCCGTCGCGCAGGTGACGTGCCGTGCGACGGACGACGGCACGGCCGCCGGCCGTCAGCTGAACATCCGCACGTACGAGCCGGCGTCGATCGTCGTCGTGCCGCAGGCCGATGCGAATGCCGGCGACGACGCGGGCGACGACTCAAACGCCGACCCTGCCGCACAGGGCGCCGCGACGGACGGCTCGTGGACGCAGCGAGGCCCGATCATGATCCGTCAGACGAAGGTGTACGGCCTGCGGCTCGACACGTCCGCACGGTGGACCGCCGCACGCGACCATGCCGGCGCGGCCGCCACGAACCGCACGCCCTACGTGCTGGGCCTCGCCGAAGCCGATCCGGACACCCCGACGGGCTACGGCGACGACAGCGTGCTGTCGCAGGCCGCCGCCGACCTGATCACGTATCTGCGTTTCGAGGAGCCCGCACAGTAGGGTTCGGTAATGGAAACCGACGGAAAAGACCTGTTTATGCCCACATTCCATGTGACCGGGGCCTCGGCTAGGGATGGTCGCAGAACGATTGTGGGCATAAACCGGCCACGTATGAGACCGGATAACGAAGATTCAAGTCAGAGATCGGCTGGTTGTGGGCATAGACCAGCCATGAAGCCACTCAAATCGTGGGCATAAGCAGTCCATATATCCGATCGTGGGCATGGACGGTACACGAAGAGGTCAAATCAACGCCGTTCGCGTACCGCCCATGCCCACGATGCCGTTTATGCCCACAACACATAGTCGGTGCTGCCGGCCTATTCCTTGCAGCTTGCAGCGCACGCCGATCAGACAGCCGACGAATCCGCCGGCGCGCTCGGTGCTCAGGAAACGGGCATCGTACGAGCGCAGCAGACGGGTCCGGGAAGTGTCGGACGGCGTCGTATTCTCCGTCACCGCATCCGCAGGCAGGGCGAGGATGTCCAGACGGTTGCCGCGCAGCCGCAGTCCCACCGTTTCGGACGAGTCCAGTCCGACCTGAGTCCACGACGAATTGTGTTCGTCGACGACGTGCATGACGGCGATCGGCCCGGCCTGCGAGTCGGTCACGGCGAGCGTGACGTAACGGTCCGTGTTCTGCCTAAGCATCAGCGAACGATCCGGACGCGCGGCGTAGACGACGTCCATGTCGGCGACCGGCATGAACCGGTAGCCGGGGGCGGCCGCGACGCCGACCGTCGGGTCGACACCGTCACGGTCGCGCACGACGATGTCGGCCGGCACCGGACCGCACGACGATGACGTACGATCCGTCGCGGATGCGGCATCGGCAACCGTCAGGCTCCCGTCGTCACCGGCCGTCACAGCCAAGGCTGCAGGCAAACGTCCGAAGCCGGGGTTGACCGTCAGCCAGCCGGGGTCGGTCTGCGCGTCACCGTCGGCATCTGCAGGCCCATCGGCACCGCCGCGCGGCTCGCCGTCCCATACGACCGGAGCGACGAACGTCTCGCGGCCGAAGTAGCTGAACCGCTCCCCCGGCTCGTCGCCGGGGGTTTCACGCACGCCGAGGCAGACGAGCAGCCAGCCGGCCGTGGGATGGCGCAGCAGGTCCGCGTGTCCGACGCACTGCACCGGCTCGTTGAAGCCGAGATGCCGGTGCGTGAGGATGGGGTTGCGTTTGCAGGCGCGGAACAGCCGGTCGTATTCGCCAAGCACGCTGCGCTCGCCTTCGCGGGCCGGCCGGATCGCGACGCCACGGGACGCGCAGTCCTCTTCGAACCCGTCGATCGCCCGAACCAGACCATCCGGCGCGAACGTGCGCATCATCATCTCGCTGTGCTCGGGGCCGGTGCCGCCTTCCGCGGTCATCAGATACACCCAGTCGCCGATCCGGTACAGATGCGGACCCTCCGCCCACACGGCGTCCAGACCGTAGCCGCGCCAGAGCACCGTGCGCTCGCCGGCGAGACGCCATACGCCCGAACCGGAGTCGGAACCGGTATCGGAGTCCATGTCGAGCGGCGCGGCCCATACCTCCGTCTGTCCGTCCCAATGCGGGTCGACGGCGGGTCGCGTCTGCGTCCACCAGACGGTGCCGTCGCGGTCCTCGAAGATGTCCGGATCGATGCCCTCGGCACCCGCGACCCAGTACGGCCCGCGCCACGGCCCCTCCAACGAGTCGGCGACGATCGCGAAGTTGCCGCCGGCCGCGTCGCAGCGGGCCAGCTCGTCGCCAAGCCCCTCGGCGACGGCCTTGTCGCGGTCGACACGCGTGGTGGTGCACACGATCACGTACTTGCCGCGGATGCGGCGCAACGTCGGCGCGTACAGGCCGCCGGAGTCGGCGACGCCGTCGAGGAAGAGCCGGCGGGCCATGCGCTCGTCGACCGCGTCGGCGACGTGCGTCCATGTCGCCAGGTCGCGTGTCGTGTGGATCGGCAGGCCGGGGATGAGTTCGAACGACGAGTTGACGAGCACGATCTCGCCGCGCGTCTCGTCCCAGATCCACGACGGATCGGGATGCATGCCGCGCAGCACGGGATTGGCGATGATGCGGGCGGCCATACGATTGAAAGTCTGTGCTTTGGAAGTCTGTGCCATGATGCTCCTTTGCGTGGCCCATGACCGGCCATGACCGGCCACGACCGATGTGTCGTCGCGACAACGCGCCGCGCCCCTCGACCGCTCCTGCAGAGAACGGGAACCCGGGAAGGGGCGCGAACGGCTCACCACGCGCGCCGGTAGCGGCCGGCGAGCGCGAGCATCGCGAACGCGTAGAGGAAGTTGTCGTAGTAGCGTCGCGGCCCGACGCGCATGGGCGTGTTCCACAGCAGGTCGACCCAGGCGCGCGCGTTGCGTTCGGCGTCGGGGTATGCGGCCGGATCGGCGTGGATGGCGGCGAGCGCGCCTTCCGCCGTGGCGGCGATGAAGCCGACCGGATGGAGCACGCGTTCGTCGGCGACCGGCGTGCCGTCCACCTCGTACGCGCAGGTGCGGTCGTGGGTCAGGAAGAAGCGCTGCAGTGCGGCTACGCGGTTGCACAGTTCTCGTTCGACTGATGCCGACGACGGCAAGCCCGTAGCATCCGCAATATCCGCGACATCCGCAACATCGGGCGCGTCACCGGCGGCATCCGCAACGTCCGTCTCGCGCCACGCCGCATCCAGTCCGATGTTGCCCGCCGTGCGGTACGCGTCGGAGTAGAACCAGTCGTGCCTGCCCCATTCCACGGTGACCGGCCGGCCGTCGTAGTCGGCGTATTCCGGGTTGAGTCCGGTCGTCGCGTCGATCGCACGCGTCAGATAGTCGCGGCTGGCGGCCGCCGCGGCCCGCCAAAACGGGCGGTCCTGCTCGTCGGCGCGTGCCGCGAACGTCTCGTAGAAGTGCGGCAGATGGTATGAGGGGTCGCTCCAGCCGATGCCGGGCACGAATTCGATGAGATGGTTGCCGGCGTCCCACATCGGCTCGCCATCCTCGTCGCGTCCCTTGTGCACGCAGTAGTGGAGCAGTTCGCGCGCCTGCGCGGCGTACGCCTGCAGTCCTTCGCCTTCGCCCCACCGGTCGGAGGCGAGGAAGAGGTCCATCGCGAAGTACTCCTCGCCGTCGGGGGCCGGGCCGCCCGCGCGTTCGGAGCCGTCGGGCTTGACCGACCACGAGAAGTAGTGCGCCTGCGGGCCGTCGGCCATGTACATGTGCTTCATGACCCAGCCCCACAGCCTGTCGAACACGTCCTGCCGATCGTATTGCACGGCGAGCATCATCGCGTAGCTCATGCCTTCGGTGCGCACGTCGTCGTTGCCGGTGTCCATCACGTAGCCGAGGCCGTCGGAGGTCTGCCAGTAGAACTTGTTCGACCCTTCGAAGATCTCGTGCCATACCTGCGCGAGCCTCGCGTCGACGTCGGCCTGCGCGTGGCCGAATCGTGCGAACAGGGACGGCTGTCCCGTTGCGATCGCCGCAGACGTCGCGGTCGCCGCGGTCGGCATGGTCGTTGCGTTCGTGGTCATGATGTACGGTTTCCTTTCCTGCGCTCTGGTGCGATGATCTGGTGCGATGATCTGGTGCCATGATGGTCGGTGCCGCGGATGGTCGGCAGGGACCGGCTTGTGCTAGTCGATCGGCATGGAGAACGGCGAGGCGAGCAGGCCGTCCGAATTGGTCAGGCACGGTTTGGGAGACGGCTCCCACAGGAACCGCAGGCTTGCGTCGCGGCCGGGGGCAGTGCCCTGCGGCAGGTCGACGACGATGCGGTCGCAGGCCGCGATCCGCCCGTCGAACGTGGCGACGCGCGGCAGTCCGGCGCCGTTCACGACCTCGAACCGCAGCGCCCCGCACGCGCGCAGCCCGTCGCCGACGTGCGTGAACCGCACGACGAGACGGTTCGGTTCGGACCGGACCGAACACGGCACCGGCCCCATCGGCTCGCCGTCGCCGCCGTAGACGAGCGACTCGGCCGCGACGGCCATACGCTCCCCCACGGGACGCTTGTTCAGCGGGTGCAGGTCGCTGTCGTCGCCGACGTCGTAGGTCATGACCATCGCCGTGTGCCGCACGGCGAGCGCACGCCGTTGTTCGTCGCGCAGATACAGCCAGCTGCTCGGATCGTCGAGCCGGTAGTTCGGCAGCTGCGCGTAGATGAACGGCAGATCGGGGCGGCCGAACAGCCGTCGCCAATCCTGCACCAATGCCATCTGCAGTTCCGCGTAGCCGCGCGGATGCCAGCAGTTCGACTCGCCCTGATACCACAGCACGCCGGTCAGCGCGAGCCGGCGCAACGGCACGATCATCGCGTTGTAGTCGCCGACCGGCTCCATGCGGAAGAACTCGTCGCCCGGCTTGACCGGCATCCACACGCTGCGGCGGAACCGCCATGCTCCCATCGCGTCCACGTCGATCACGCCTCCGGAACGCCCGGTCTCGCCGGCCTTGCCGGCCGCACCTTCGTCCGCGCGCTCACCTGCTCCCGCGCGATCGGTCGCCTCGATGGCCGCGTTCACCGCCGCTGGTTCGACCAGATCACGCTTCAGCGCATCGCCGACGACGATGAGATGCCGTTTGCCCGGCGTGAAACCGCCGCCCGGGTTCTCGACCTTGAGGCGGATGGCCAGCGTGAACTCCTGTGGCAGCGCGTCGATGTCGTAGTCGCGCGGCGGATACTGGTAGTACGTTTCGCCGATCAGCCGGCCGTCGAGATACACGCGGTCGGCGTCGCGCATCGTGCCGAATCGCAGCTGCGCCGGCAGGCCGGCGAACCGTTCGGGCACGCTGATGCGTTTGCGCAGCCAGATCACGCCCGGCGCGCGCAGTTCGACCCGTCCGGATTCGGTCAGACGCATGACGTCCCAGTCCGTATCGTCGAAGTCCGGTTCCTGCCAACGTTCGCCCAATCCCGGGTCGGCCGCGTCGGCCTGTTCGTCCCAGCGTGCCGCGGCCTCGGTGAACAGCCGCTGCTGGCGTGCCACGTACGCGGGCGTGAGCCGGTCGAAGTCGTCCGGCAGCGCGCCCATCGCAGCGAGCCGGCCGCGGCTCATCCACGTTTCGATCAGGCTGCCGCCCACGGCCGTGCAGACCAGGCCGACCGGCACGCCGACGTCGGCGCGCAGCCGTTGCGCGAAGAACCAGCCGACCGCAGACATGTCGGCGATGCGTTCGCGCGAGGAGCTGAACCACTCCCCCGCGTCCAGATCGTCGTGTTCGCGTTCGAAATCGAACGTCTGCGGCACGTCGAAGCAGCGGATCAGATCGTCGTCCACGTCGTCCAGCAGCCGCGGCGCCTCGCCGGCGACGCGTTCGAGCCGCAGTTCCATGTTCGACTGTCCGGCGAGCAGCCAGACGTCGCCGAACAGCACGTCGCGCACGACCGTCGTCGTCTCGCCGTCGCTGACCGTGATCTCGGCGCGTGTGCCGGCCGGACGCGCCGGCAGCGTCGTCTCCCAGCGCCCGTCGGCCCCGGCCGTGACGTGCGACGAAACGACGGCCGGTTCCGTGGACCCGGATGATTCCGTCGCGACCGTCGCGATCGCAGTCCCCGTCGCGTCCGCGGTCCCCGTCGCGACCGCCGCGCGCATCGTGACGTTCACCGTACGTCCCGGCTCGGCGGTGCCCCACACGGCGACCGGCCGGTCGCGCTGGATCATGCAGCCGTCGGATACCAGCGGCGTGATCCGCAAAGTCATTGACTGCAATGTCATTGACGTCCTCCTTGTCATCGCCGGCCCGCGATGATCCGTTCGCCATCGCCGGGCCGGCCGATCCGCATCGTCAGAATTCGACGGTCCGCGAGCGCGGCGCGAAGCCGAGCAGTTCGACGGAACGCGCGTCGGGCTGGCTGACGCCCGCGTAGATCTCGAATCGGTCGCCGTCGACGATCTGCTCGCCGTTCTCGTCATAGACCTTGAACGCGTCCGGGTCGACCGGCAGCGTGACCTGCGTACGTTCGCCGACGGCCAGTTCGACCGGGCGGAACCCGGCGAGCTGCCAGTTGCGCGGCGCGAGCGGCGAGTCAAGGTTCTTGACGTACACCTGCACGACTTCGCGCTCATCGCGCTTGCCCGTATTCTCGACGGTCAGGCTCACGTTCGCCGTGCGCGCGTCGTGGTTCAGGTCCACGCTCAGGTCGCCGATCGCCGTGGTCGAATAGGTCAGGCCGTAGCCGAACGGATAGAGCGCCTCGCCTTCCATGTACTTGTAGGTGCGGCCCTTCATCGAATAGTCCTCGAAGTCGGGCATCCCGTCGCAGTCGCGGTAGAACGTGACCGGCAGCTTGCCGGAGGGCGCGGCCTTGCCGAACAGCACATCGGCGACCGCGTCGCCGCCCTGCCCGCCCGGATACCACACCTGCATGAGCGCGGCCAGGTTCGGGTGGTCCTCGAGCCCGTCGAGGCTGAGCGCGCTGCCGGAGGCGAGCAGCACGACCACCGGCTTGCCGACCTCGAGCAGCCGTTCGAGCAGATGCCGCTGACGGCCGGGCAGGCTCAGGTTCGCCTTGTCGCCTGCGCCCATCGAGTTGCCGGCGTCGCCCTGCTCGCCTTCGATGGTCGAGTCGAGGCCCATCACGGCGATGATCACATCGGAATGCTCCGCGTTGATGACCGCCTCGGATTCGCGTTCGTTCTCGCGCGACAGCCCGGATTCGGCGTGCGTGCCGAACAGCGAGCAGCCGAGGCCGGAGTAGACGCGCACGTCGTCGCCGCACGCGCGTTCGATGCCTTCGAGGATCGTGGACTTGTGGCTGGGACGGCCGAAGTAGTTGCCGAGGATCGCCTGCACGGAGTCGGCGTTCGGTCCGGTCACCGAGATCGCGTCGAGCTTCGACTTGTCGAGCGGCAGGATGCCGTTGTTCTTGAGCAGCACGAACGTCTTCGGGGCGAGCGCGCGGTTGAACGCGCGGTGCGCGGCCGAATCGTTGCGCTCGTAGCCGATGTGGTCGTATTCGCAGTCTTGCGCGAACATGCCGAGGCGCACGCGCGTGGCGAAGAGCGCCTCGACGGCGTGCGTGACCTCGTCCTCGCTCACCAGCCCGCGTTCGATCGCCTCCTTGGTGGCCCCGGAGCAGCGTCCGGCGCACAGGTCGAGCCCGGCCTTGATCGCCGCGGCCATCGTCTCGGCCGCATCCTTCGTGTAATGGTGGTTCTCGTGCACGTCCTCGAGCGCCATGAAGTCGGAGACGACATGGCCTTCGAAGCCCCACCGGCCGTAGAGGTGGCGGTGCAGCAGATCGTCGTTGACGGAGCACGGCTGGCCATTGGTGGAGTTGTACGCGGTCATCACGCATTCGACGTCCGCCTCCTCGACCGCCGCCTTGAACGCGGGCAGGTAGGTTTCGGCCATGTCCTTGGCGGAGGCGGTCGCGTCGAACTCGTGCCGCTTGGCCTCCGGCCCGGAGTGGACGGCGAAATGCTTGGCGGTGGCGGCGAGCTTCAGATAACGGCCGTCGCCCTGCAGGCCACGGATGAACGCCACGCCGAGCCGGCTGGTCAGATACGGGTCCTCGCCATACGTCTCCTGGCCACGACCCCAGCGCGGGTCGCGGAAGATGTTCACGTTCGGAGACCAGTAGGTCAGGCCCTTGTAGATGTCGCGGTCGCCGTGCGCGGCGTACTCGTTGTACTTGGCGCGCCCCTCCTCGGCGATCGTCTCGGCCACGCGCTTGAGCTCGGCATCGTCGAACATGGCGGCCATGCCGATCGCCTGCGGGAACACGGTGGCCACTCCCGCACGCGCCACGCCGTGCAGCGCCTCGTTCCAATAGTTGTATTCGGGGATGCCGAGCCGCTCGATGGCGGGGGCCGTGTAGTTGAGCTGGCCGATCTTCTCGTCCAACGTCATCTGCGCGACGATGCGTCTGGCCTGTTCGAGTGCTTCGGCATGGGTCATCTGGGTCATGGTGTCGGTCCTTTACGAGTGGGTCAGCCCTTCACGGCGCCGATCATGACGCCCTTGTTGAAGTACTTCTGCAGGAAGGGGTACAGGATCAGCAGCGGAAGAGTGGAGACGATGATCACGCCGTACTTGATCTGGTCGGCGACCTGACGGGCCTGCTGGGCGGTGTCACCGAAAGTGGCGGTGTTCTGCGCGGACTGGTTCGACAGCAGGATGGACTGCAATACCACCTGCAACGGCTGTTTGTTGGTGGTTCGTATGTAGATAAGGCCCGTGAAGTAGTCGTTCCAATGGCCGACGAAGTAGTACAACGCGATCACGGCGATGATAGCCGAGCTTAACGGAAGCACGATCTTCCAGAAGTATCCGAAGTATCCCAGACCGTCGATCTGTGCTGCGTCGTGCAGGTCTTCGGGGATCGAGTTCTCGAAGAACGAACGGGCGATGATGAGGTTCCATACGGACAGCGCGCCCGGCAGGATGAACACCCACATGGAGTCAAGCAGACCAACCTGCTTGTACAGCAGGTAGCTGGGAATCAGACCGCCAGAGAAGAACATTGTGAACGTGAGAAGGAACAGGATCAGACGACGTGGCTTGAATTCGCGGCGGGACAGACCAAATGCCATCGGCAATGTGATCGCCATGTTCAGCGCGGTGCCGATGAACGAATAGATGATCGTGTTACGGTAGCCGGTCCAGATGCGGGCATCTTCAAAAATGCGCTGATACCCGCCCATTTGCACACCTCGTGGCAGCAATAGCACCTTGCCGGTAGCCACGAGTTTTGGATCGGAGATGGACGCAATGATGATGAACCATAACGGATAGAGGATTGCGAGGATCACCGCGACTATCAGCACGGCGATGGCGATATTGACGATCCAATCGGAAATCGTCTGCTTCTGACGGACATGTTTGTTCCACGGGATATCTGACGGCGAAATCTTGGCCGCAGGTGCCACGGATGCTTGCATTGCTTGAGCGCTCACGATAGGTTCCTTTTTAGAAGATGCTGGTTTCTGAAGTCCTCTTGGCGATGAAGTTCGCCAAGACCAGGAAAATGAAGTTGATAACCGTATTGAACAGACCGATAGCCGTCGAGTAGGAGAACTGGCTCTGCTGGATACCGATCTTGTACGTGAACGTTGCAATGACTTCAGATGCTGGCTGGTTGAGCACGTTCTGCATGAGGTAGACTTTCTCGAATCCCACGGAAAGCACGGAACCCATGTTCATGATCAGCAGGATGCCCATCGTCGGCAGGATGGTGGGTATGTCGACGTGGCGAATGAGCTGGAGACGGCCGGCACCATCGATTTTCGCGGCCTCGTACAGCGCGGTATTCACTCCGGACAAGGCAGCCAGATAGATGATCGAGTTCCAGCCGACATGTTGCCAGACCTCGCTGATCCAGTACAGTGCCGTGAACGCCTTGGGCTCGCCCATCAGACTATGGTCGGGGAAGAACCGGCCGATGATGCCGGTGTTCGGAGTGAGCAGGATGTTGAGCATAGAGACGATGACCACTGTCGAAATGAAATGCGGCATGTAGGTGACCGTCTGAATGAAGCCTTTGACCTTGGCATTGGATACCTGATTGATCATCAATGCGAGGATGACAGGGAAAATGAAGCCCATGACCAGTGTCCACAAACTGATGCGCACGGTGTTGGTGATGACCGCGGTGAAATTCGGGTCGGTGAAGAACTGGTTGAAGTATTTGAATCCAACGAACTTGCCGCCGGTGATACCCTTGCGAGGGTCGAAGTCGCGGAAGGCGAGCTGAATACCCCACATCGGTACGTACGAGAAGAACAGCACGAAACAGCAGCCGGGCAGAATCATCAGCCAGATCTGCCAGAATCGTTGGAAGTGTCGCGCCAATCGCACAGGCAGGGGCTGACTTCGCTGGATGGCGATGTTGTCTGGAATGGAGGATGAAAGGGTTGTGACGACTTGTGCGCCACGCTGCGCGGTCTTTCTCATAGCGGGTCTTTCTTATTTACAAGAAGTTGTCAATTCGATCGGGAGATGGCCGCAGAGATGTGACGACTGCGCCGTCAAGCATCTCCGCAGCGTATATGCAATGCCGTATCGGCGTTACTTTTCGTCCGAGAACAGCGGCAGCGGATCGGTCACCTGATCATCGTATGCCTTCTGCCACAGGCTGAGTATCTCGTCAAGGCCGGCAGCCTTGACCTGCTTGACATAGTCATCCCATCCGTCTTCGATGCCACCATTCTGGATCCAGTTGCCGGTGGTGGTCATGACGTAGGTCATCACGCGGTTGTACAGGTTGCTCAGTGTGGTGCCGTCCTCGGTGTTCATCTTCACATAGACCGGCATATAGCTCTTCTCGTTGACATGACGCTGTGCCGCCTCGAAGGGAGCGTCAACGGCTTTATTGCGGTCCACGTCCACATCGCCCTTGATCGTAATGTCGTCGGGGATGTAGGTGGTCATGTTGATGGTCGGCGCGATCTTGAGATTGGCGTCATACCGGGACGGATCGACCGTGTACTCATTGTCGCCGGTCTTCTTGATATAGTCGGTGCCGTAGCTGATCTGCACCGCCATATCAGTGCTGTACATCTTGTCGATGATCTTCCAGATGGCCTCCTTATTAGGTGCGTCCTTGGCGACAGCCAATGTGCCTTGGCCGTACTTGGATGCCTGCAGCGAGGTGTCCCACACGAGGTCGTCATCTGACATGGACGGATCGTACTTCAGCGGTCCGAGCGCGACATACTGGTCGGCGATGTCGCTGCCCATCGAGTAAGCGTTCGATTCGATGGCGACGCCGACGGATGCGGTCGTACCCTCACCCTGTTTCTCGGAATCATAGGAGGAGTCCTCGTGGGTGAGTGCGTCGGCGGGCAGCAACCCCTTGCTCATGAGCTTGTGATAGAACTCGATGGCGGCCTTATAACGGTCGTCGGTCAGCCACGCCTTCACCGTGCCGTTCTCGACATAGACGCCTTCCTGACCGGGAGCGGTGTTGAACGAAGTCGGGATACCGGTATCGTTCATGATGACGAACGGATCCCACCAGCGATAGGATGTGGTGGCGAACTTACGGATATCCATCGGGATTTCATCGGCCTTGCCGTTACCGTTCGGATCTTCGGTCTTGAACTTCTCAAGCACGTCGATCAGCTCATCCCATGTGGTCGGCATGGCGAGTCCGAGCTTGTCGAGCCAAGTCTTATTGATCACACGGCGATGCACGGACATGCCACCCTGCACATTACTCTGGCCCATCACATAGATGTGACCTTCAAGATCGGTTACCCATTTCTTAAGCGTAGGCTGTTCGTCAAGCATCTTCTTGACGTTGGGCATTTGATCGAGATGCTGGCTGAGATCCTCGAAATACGGGTACTGGCTTACCGCATCGGAGTAATACAGGCCGTTGATAGAGATGTCGGCGACGTCGCCGGCGGCGAGAGCGGTCGCTTTCTGCTGCTCCCAAGCGGTGGTGGAGACTTCCTTCCAAGTGATATGGCAATCGCAGGCCGATTCCAGTTCGTCGGTCCATTTCATGTCCTTCATGGCCGCCTGGTTATCCCACTTGAGGACTTGAATCTCCACTTCCGGTTTGCCGTCCGAGGCGAGGCGCTCGCCGTTGCTTTCGGAATCCGGCCCGCATCCGGCCAGAACGGTGAGGACGGCGACGCTCGCTGCCATAACAGTGATCATCCGGGCTTTGCCACTTCGTCGTGTCATTGCACTCTCCTTTGTGCGAAAATTTTCCCCCTGTTCTCGATATCTCAAGAACAATTCATTTATACAGCTCAACCAACATATTCGTCAAACAGTCACAAAACGCTGTTCTCGAAACTTTTTCCGAGAAGATCAAAACCTTAAAACATTGAAAAATAGCCGTTTATGGCAACACTAAAACATCGAAGCCGTCGCCTTAGACACCACAAACAACAACTTTTGTGTATAATTCTTTTTAGAAGTTTTTTCGAAAATTTTATCTCAACGAGGATGTGCAGCATGCCATATCACACACACATCAGACAGTTCACAAGCCCAGCACGTTCGAAGAGACGCCCGACGCTGACCGAAGTCGCCAGCCAGCTGGACGTCTCCGTGGCGACGGTGTCCAAAGTGATCAACGGAAAACCCGATGTGGCCGACTCCACCAGAAGTCGCGTACAGGCTGCGCTTGACGCGATGAACTATGCGAAAAGCCGATCTACGACCTCTCCGCTGATCGATGTGGTATTGGAACGTCTCGACAACGTATGGGGGCTGGAGGTCATCATCGGCGTGGAGCGATCCGCCCGCAAGCATCGTCTCGGCGTGGTGATCACGGAGACCCGAGGAGTCAGCGATGATCCTTCGTTCTGGGTGGATGCTTGCGTGGAGCGCAATCCCATAGGCGTGATTCTGGTACTCAGCGATCTGACCAAGGACGCGGCGCAACGGCTGACCGCCAGAAACATCCCCTACGTGCTGCTCGACCCTTCGGGAGACCCCGATCCGGATTCGGCCTCTATCCGAGCCGACAACTGGAGCGGCGGACTTGCAGGCACCCGGCATCTGCTGGATCTCGGCCACACGAACATCGGGGTCATCACCGGCCCCTCGTCCATGCTGTGCTCGCAGGCACGGCTGGCAGGACATCTGGCCGCGATGGCGGAGCGAGGACTGGCAGTCGACGAATCGATGATCATGGAAGGAGATTTCACCACAACATGCGGGCGCGACCTGGCAATGAAGCTCCTCAAACGCACACCGCGCCCCACCGCAATCGTCGCCGGCAACGACTTGGAGGCCATGGGCGTATACGACGCCGCACACACGTTCAACCTGCGCATTCCCGACGATCTGTCGGTCATCGGATTCGACGATGTGCAGACTTCGGCATACATGGGCCCGCCGCTGACCACGGTACGCCAGCCCATTCGCGAAATGTCGTCGGAAGCGGTTGATCTGCTGCTGCGCTGGGACGAGAGGGATACGCTGATGACCAATCTGACGCTGCCCACGACCCTGATCGTCAGAGGCAGCACCGCGCCATCGCCCGACGAATGATTCGTTCAGGACCGAGGTACGCCAGTGGTCTGACGCACCTCGAGTCTCGGAGTCATGACGATACGACGATCCGCGATATGACGACCTTCGTCCTGCTGGGCCTTCGCGTTCATGATCATTTTGACTGATTCCCGCGCGATATCCAAGAACGGCTGATGGACCGTAGTCAAGCCCAGCCCCGCCACTGGGAATACATCATCGAAGCCGATGACTGAGAGCTCCTCCGGCACCAACACCCGCAGATGGGCCGCGGCACGCAGTACGCCGATCGCGGTCAAATCATTGAATCCGAAAATGGCGGTCGGCGGTTCCGACATTTGCATAAAATGCATGGTCGCATCGACGCCGGCCTCCGACAAGAAATCACCCGTCCACACCAATGCCGGGTCAATCGATATCCCCGCCTCCCGAAGAGCCATGCTCAATCCGGCCATACGGGCAGCGGACGATTCGGAGTCCTCGGGTCCCGACACGGCCGCGATTCGTCGATGCCCCAACTCGATGAGATGCCGCCCCGCAATCAGGCCTCCGGTCCAGTTGTCGACACCGATGGAGAGCGCTTCGTCACTGGTGCCACGATTCAGATCAACGATAACGAAAGGAATCGATCGCGAGCGGAACAGCTTGCGTTCCTTGTCGGTGACGTCAGGGAGATTCACGATTACACCCAACGGATTGCGCCGCAAGATTTGCAGGAACAATTCATATCGGTCCGCCCCCGGCTTCGTCTCGCTGACCGTCACGACCGCACCCATCGCGTTGGCCTGCGATGTCGCGCCGCGGAGAAACTCGATGACGCCATTGCCATCGCCATATGGCAATATCAGCTCGACCGTGGACGACATCTTCGCGTCGAGTTGCCTCTTGCGGCGATACCCGACCTGCTCCAGCACCTTCTCGACGTTCTGCCGCGTGGCATCCGAAACCCCATCGCGTCCATTGATCACCTTGGATACCGCAGCGATCGACACGCCCGAGCGTCGGGCAATTTCGGCCAGCGTGACTTTTCGCTCTGTGTTATCCGCCATATCTACCTCAGAAATAGAAAATTTTCGTTCTCTTTTCAGTATAACCGAACTGCACGATCAGTCAGATAATCCTTTATATTTCAGCCAAACATACAAACATGCATCAGTCTTGACATAGAAGACTCTTCTGCTAGCATTTTCCTTGTCGATATTTTTCTAAGATCTATAGAAAACTTTTATCAGCGGACCGACATCCGGGAAAAAGATCTCAGAAGAGAACCTCCACTGACGGAGATTCTCGCCGCCGGCCGCCAGGCCCGCCCCGACCAAGGCAAAGGAGCACCATGGTATCAAGACAAGTCATCACCCGATACGGGGCCGTCGAAGGCCTCGCCCTGGAGGATCCGAACGTCACCGCGTTCCGCGGCGTGCCGTTCGCCGCTCCCCCGGTCGGCAGGCTGCGCTGGCGCGCCCCGCAGCCGCTCAGCCCGTGGGACGGCGTGTTGCGCACACATGATTTCGCGCCGATCGGCATGCAGCCGATGAGCCGGCCGGACGAGTTCTACGGCCGCGAATGGGCGGTCGACCCGGCGACCCCGCGATCCGAGGACTCGCTGTACCTGAACATCTGGACACCCGCATTGCGCGGCTCCGGCGGCGAAGCGGGGTTCCCCGGCGGCGCCAGCCCGCGCCTGCCGGTGCTGGTGTGGATCTACGGCGGTGCCTACCAGTGCGGCACCACGTCGGAGAAGGAGTTCGACGGCGCGTCGCTCGCGCGTCGCGGCATCGTCGTGGTGACCGTGTCCTACCGTCTCAACGTATTCGGGTTCTTCACGCATCCCGATCTGCGGCATCCCACCGATCCGACCGCGAACTTCGGCATGCTCGACCAGCAGGCCGCCATCGCGTGGGTGAAGCACAACATCGATGTCTTCGGCGGCGACCCCGGCAACATCACCGTCGCCGGTCAGTCCGCAGGCTCGGCCAGCGTGCTGGCGCAATGCGCGTCGGCCACGTCGGACGGCCTGTTCCGGCGCGCGATCATGCAGTCCGGCGGCGGACTCGGCGTCTTCAACGAGCACCTGTGGTCGCTGGCCGAATCGCAGCGCAACGGCGAGCGCTTCCTCTCCTCGCTCGGCGTCGGATCGATCGACGAGGCCCGCGCGATTCCCGCATCCGAACTGCTCGACGCCGCATGCGAGTTCCCGGTGCCGCCCGATTCCGGCCGGGAGGGCGAATGGCCGATGCTGGTCAACTGGATCCCCTGCATCGACGGCCGCTTCCTCACCGGCCAGTACGGCGCGAGCCTGTTGCGCGACGGACGCCGCGACCGCCGCGAACTGCTGGTCGGCAACACCACCGGCGAGTTCACCGTTCCCGGACCGGGCGGCACGCCCGTGCCGGAAGGCGAGCTGGGCAACATCAGGCTGGCGAAAGCCTGGATCGAGGCCGGCAATCCGGCCCCCTTCTTCTACCGGTTCGACGTACAGATGCCCGGCGACGACGCCGGCGCGTTCCACTCCTCCGACCTGTGGTTCACGTTCAACTCGCTGCACACCTGCTGGAGGCCGTTCTCCGGCTGGCATTACGAGCTGTCGGAGACGATGTGCGACTGCTGGGCGAACTTCATCCGCGCCGGAGACCCGAACGGCGAAGGCCGGGGCGGCAAACCGCTGCCCCACTGGGACGCGTTCGACCCGGCGCGCCCGCAGGCCATGCGCTTCGGCCGCGAATCCGGGATGGAGCCACTCGGCGCGAACAGCACTCCTGCTCTCTTGCCAGCATAATGCACTCATCAGGCAATGGGGGGGGGGAGCGGCCCGAACCCGAACCCCGCCCGTACTGGTCGAGCGTGTCCGTCAAGGCCGCCACCGTCAACCATCATGACATTTGGAGTCTCAAGGGCGTCGGCCTCGCCGCCGAACAGACGCCGATG
>NZ_JAFEJT020000017.1 GCF_018555435.2 Bifidobacterium amazonense | reverse complement strand
AGCGCGATACCACAGCCCCGGCGAGCCCACAGACAGGGCCGAGCCCCTCGCGTCACACCCAGCGGTCGGACATGGCGAAGCCGTTGTGCATGAGGTTGCTGGACGTGTACAGCACGTCGTTGAGCAGCGTGGTCGTATGCACGCGCAGATAGTCGGCCATGCGATCGTTCGCTTCCGCGAGCACGCCGGTCACGGGCATGCCGTCACGGCTGCCGTCGCCGTCCGCAAGCCCGTCGCCATTGCCGTCGATGCCGTCGTCGAACCGACCGCTGGCGATCGCCGCGTCAGTCTCGCCCAGCAGTCGGTGCCCGAAGATGCGCACGTTCTCGGCGTACCGTTCGATCGCGTTGCGCGTGTCGAACCAGTGCGCGTCGGCGAGCGCGGCGATCAGCCGGTTCGTCCAGTACAGGCTGTCGGTGGAGACCTCCGGCGTCGTGTCACGCAGGTACGCGGGCGTGTCGTCGACGTTCGCGTAGAACGGCGCGGCCGTAGTGAACGGACCGGAGCCGTACGAGATCCACATGACCGCCCGGCTGGCCGCAGGTGCATACGGTCGCAGCTGGATGGCGACCATGTGGCCGGTGCGGTTCACGCCGATCGGACGGTAGCGGTGGCGTGATTCGGCGGTGCCGGTGGTACCGTACGGGTCATACGGGGTGCCTTCGAAGTGCGACGACAGCAGGAAATCAACATCCTCGACAGTCACCTTCGCCTCGGGCACGCGGCACCACGGGATGTCGTCGGATTCGGGCGTGTAGCGGGCGACGGGCGAATCCCAGTCGTCGCCGGGGTTGAGCCGGCGCTGCATGTACCAGGCGCGCGGCGTGTTGTAGATGTGGTCCTTCGGCGTGCTCGTGCCGAACGCGAGCCGCGGATTGAACACGTCGGGCACGGCGTCGTTCGCGGTTCCGTCCATCGTGCGGTCGAGCCGATGCTGCGCCATGAACTCGCGCAGGTCGGCGCTGCACAAGTATTCACGCTGTTCGCCGAACGCGTCGGCCAGGTCGAACCGGTCGATGCCGAGCTGGTTCGGGATCGTCGCGTAGCAGTCGTCGGGCACGCGCCGCGCGATCCAATGGTGGCCGCCGATCGTCTCGACGTACCAGATCTCGTCCACGTCGGAGATGATCACGCCGTTCGACTCGTACGTGCCGTACGTTTGCAGCAGGTCGCCGAGCCGCAGCACGCCTTCGCGCGCGGTCGCGACGTACGGCAGGACGAGCGTGATGATGTCCTCCTCGCCGATGCCGCCCGGCTGTTCCGGCTGATAGCCGGGCTCCCCCGGCTCGCCGACGGCCGGCACAAGTTCGACGAACGGGTCGGCCGCGGCGACGCGCTCGTTGACGGCGATCGTTTCGGTCGCGCTCATCGCCACGTTGCGTTCGTTCGCACCAGCTTCGGCGAGCACGCCGCGATTGTTGAGCACGTTCGGCACGATCGTGTACCGGCACGGATCGTCCGGCAGATTGATTTCGACGTGGCTGAGCACGCTGCGGTAGTGCCGCGGCTGGTCTTCCGGATGGACGGCGACGAATCGCTTGGGATCGTAGCGGCCGGAGCCGGAGTCGTCGTCGCGCGCGATGATCGTCGATCCGTCGGTGCTGGCTGATTTTCCGATGAGAATGGTGGTGCATGACATGCGACCCACTCTAGGAGCGGGGGCGGCCGTGCCTCTTCATCTCGCGGCGCACATGCGTTGCAGATACGTTGTGGATGCCCGTTCAGTCTTCGGAATCGCGCTGCGCGCGATACTGTGTTGTTGGCGGCGCTCCCGCGCCGAGGAGCTCCCCCAGTCGAGCTTCGCTCGACAGCCCCCTCAGTGAGGGGGCCGAGGCTGCCGCCAGCATCTTTGCCACCGTCATCTCTGTCGGCTCGCGCATCGCCTACAAACAGCTCTGCTGTCTGCTTTACGGCGATGTTTCAGAGGAAACCGGCCTGTGGCTTATAACCGTTGGCAACGCCTTCGAAGCTGGCGGAGCCTCGGCTCCCTCACCGAGCTGTCACGGCGTAGCCGTGACTGAGGGAGCTCCGCGGCGCGAACGCGCCGCCAACAACACAGTATCGCGCGCAGTGCGATTCCGAGATTACGCGGATGGCGTGGCTGGGCGGGCGGGGAGTGGGATCGTGAGACAGTAGTGTGGAATGGCAGCGGATGCCGGGTTCGTTCGGCCGGCCGACTGGGCCGCGGACGGATGGACGACATCGCATTATGGATCAACGGAAAGGAATCATCATGGCCATTGAGATGTACGGCGCGGATTGGTGTGGCGACTGCAAGCGCGCGAAGGCGGCGCTGCAGCGGCTCGGCGCGGAGTATGTGTGGCACGACATCGAGTCCGAGGAGGGCGCGGCCGACCGTGCGGTCGAGATCAGCGGCCAGAAGCACATTCCGGTCGTGCTGTACCCGGACGGCGCGTTCCAGGTGGAGCCGTCCGCCACGGATATCGAGAAGAAGCTCAAAGAGCTGGGCATCATCGCCTGACCGGCAGCACACGTTAGCAGAACTGCCGGCAGATCCTCCAGCGGAACGCATCGGCGGGATTGCCGGCGGATCCGCCATCGTATCGGCCGATCGGCGCGGCTACGCACGACCGCGCACAGCCTCGCGACTCCAAGCGTTTTCCCAGCCAAACCGGGACTCGTATCCAGCAAAATCCGGGGAAACGCCGAAGCTCGCCCGCCTATCCTGTATTTCAGGCCGCAAGGCCGATATAACTTAACCTCTTTCCTCTCTCTTCTTCTCTCTTCTCTGCAAGCCCGGCGCCAATCCCGCCGGGCTTTCTCGTTCCCGCATTTCGTCTGGAATGAGCAGTCCGGCCACATCGTCGGCCGTTCCACCGCCCATCCCCGGTCATCTCATTTCATTCCCGCCACCTCGCCACCCCTCCACCATCCGCACAGCCGAGTACGGGGGTATTGTGTCGCGCGCCGATGCCCGATACATTGAATGGAGTTTGTCCATTTCGCGCGTTCCGTCAAGAACGGGAGCCGAAACCGTTCCGTTTCGCATCGGAGATCAGATCATATGACCCAGCAGCCCGCCGCGCAGCCGACCGGCACCCCCGCCGCCAAATCCTCCCGCCTCGCCATCCCCGACCTCATCTCGATCGGCATCTTCACGGCCCTCTACTTCGTGTGCGTGTGCGTCGCCACGCTCATCAGCGCGCTCGTCGCCGGCGCGGGCACGATCTTCCTGCCGGCCGTCGCCGCGCTCATCTGCGGCCCGGTGTTCATGCTGTCGGTCGCACGCGTCGGCAAGTTCGGCGGCATCACCGTCATGGGCGTCGTGATCGGCCTGTTCCTGTTCGTCTCCGGCCATTTCGCGCTTTCGTTCGTCGCGAGCATCGTCTTCCCGCTCGCCGGCGACCTGATCGCCCGCATCGGCAACTACAAGAACAGGATCACCATCCTCATCGGCTACGTCGTGTTCTGCTACGGCCTGACCGGCCCGATCCTGCCGCTGTGGTTCATGAAGGACGCGTATGTCGCCTCGCTGCAGGCGCGCGGCAAGGACTCGGCGTACATCGACAACCTGTTCTCGCAGATCAGCGTCGGCTCGTTCTTCGTGGCGATGGCCGCGATCCTCGTGTGCGGCCTGATCGGCGGCTGGTTCGGCCAGCGCATCCTCAAGAAGCATTTCGTCAAGGCCGGCATCGCCTGATGACGCGGACGATCGCGGCCCGGCAGGACGTGCGCATGACCGCGTCGGCACGCACCGCCGGCCTGCGGCTCGACCCGCGCGCGAAACTGTATCTGCTGCTGCTTGCGAACCTGCTGTTGTTCTTCCACGTGGACACGCGCGGCGAGGCGATCATGGTCACGCTGTTCCTGCTGCCGCTGTTCGTGGCCGGACGGTGGCGCACGGGATTGCGCTTGACCGTGCTGTACTTCGCGCTGCTCGGGCTGGGATTGTGGTCGGATGCGGTGACGCTGACCGGCACGGGAAGCGGTTCCGGCGGCTCGCTGATCGGCATGATGAACGGCGGCACGACCGGCGCGGGCGACGCAACGACAACGCTCGCGACGGCCGGTCACGTCGCCGGACTACTGTCGGTCGGCATCCGCATGATGATGCCGTGCCTGATCACCGGCGCGTACGCGTTCACGACGACGTCGATCAGCGAGTTCGTGTGCGCGATGCGGCGTATGCGCGTGCCCGAGGCGATCGTGATCCCGTGCATGGTCGTGATCCGCTTCTTTCCGACCATCGCGCACGACTATCGGCAGATCCGCAACGCGATGGCGTTGCGCGGCATCGCGGCCGGCCGGTTCGCGCTCGTACGTCACCCGGTGCAATCGTTGGAGTTCATCATCGTGCCGCTGCTGATGAACGCGACGTTCGTCTCGCGCGACCTGTCCGTCGCCGCACTCACCAAAGGGCTCGGCATCGCCGGCGAACACACGTGCATGACCGTGATCCGCATGCGCTGGTTCGACTGGGCGTTCATGGCCGTGTGCACCGTGCCGATGGCGCTCTCGATCGGAGGCGTACTGTGAGCGAACCGTCATTCTTGTCATTCCGGGCGAACGCCGCCGGCGGGGCGACCGTTCCCCCGTCGACATCCGTATCCGATGCCATCATTCGCATCGTCGACACGTCGTTCCGGTACTCGCACGACGATACGGGCGCGGCGTCCGATGCATCGTCCGGCACGCCAACTGATACGACGGCCGGCACGACGGCCGGCATGTCCCTCGACCCCGCGAACGTCGACGCGACGCATCCCACCGAACCCGCCCTGTCGCACGTCGATCTGACCGTGCGCCCCGGCGAAACCGTCATGCTGTGCGGACAGTCCGGCTGCGGCAAAACCACCGTCACGCGGCTGCTCAACGGTCTGATCCCGAACTTCTTCCACGGTCCGCTCACCGGCACGCAGGTCGTGTGCGGACTGGCACCCGGCGGCTCGGACAGTGCCGCATCCATCCCGATCGAGTCGTACGTGCCGCTCGTCGGCAGTGTCTTCCAGAATCCGAAAACGCAGTATTTCAACGCGGACACGACCTCCGAACTCGCGTTCCCATGCGAGAACGTCGGCATGGAGCCGGACGCGATCAGCACTCGGGTCGACGACGTCGCGCAACGATTCAACATCAACCATCTGCTCGACCGCAGCGTGTTCAAGCTGTCCGGCGGCGAAAAGCAACGGCTTGCAGTCGCCGCGGCGACCATGCTGGGCCCGCGCGTCGTCGTCATGGACGAACCGACCAGCAATCTCGACGCGTCCGCGATGCGCGACCTGCACGACATGGTCGCCGCGCTCAAACGCGACGGCGTGACGGTCGTGATCGCCGAGCATCGTCTCGCGTGGTGCGCCGATCTGGTCGACCGGTACGTGCGCTTCGCGGACGGCGCGATCGTTGGCACGTACACGGCCGACGAGTTCTCCGTACTGCCGGCCGAACGGCTGGAATCGTGGGGACTGCGCGCGCTCGATCTCACGCCGTATCGCAAAGCGCTGCGACAGAAGATGCGGTCCGGAAGCGAGCGAACTGCGGAAGCCACGCGCACGGAAATCGACGCTCCCATCATCGCCACGCAGGGTCTCGCCGTCGGATATCGTCGCGCGTTCCGCCGCGACATCGGCGACCTGACGCTGTCCGGCGGCGAGATCGTCGGACTCATGGGACACAACGGCGCCGGCAAAAGCACGCTGGTACGCACGCTGTGCGGTCTGCAGCAACCGCTCGCCGGACGCATGCTGTTGCACGGCAAGCCGGCCCGGCCGGCCGCGCTCACCCGCGCCGGATTCCTCGTCATGCAGGACGTGAACTATCAGCTGTTCGCCGACAGCGCGCGCGAGGAACTGCTGCTCGGACTGGGTGACGCGGACGATGCGATCCGACGTTCCGTCGATGTGCCGGACGCGGCTGGCGCACCGCAGCTTCACCCCACCACGCTCGGCGAACAGGCCGACCGCGTGCTCGACGAACTGGACCTGCTGCCGTTCGCGGAACGTCATCCGATGAGCCTGTCGGGCGGGCAGAAGCAGCGGCTGGCGATCGCGTCGGCGATCATGTGCGGCAAGGAACTGATTGTTTTGGATGAGCCGACCAGCGGACTCGACCGCGCGCACATGATGCAGGTCGGTGCGCTGCTGCGGCGTCTTGCGGACCGAGGCAAGGCCGTGCTCGTCGTCACGCATGACGAGGAGCTGGCCGCGCTGTGGTGCGACCGTATCATCGACCTGGACGAAAGCTTGCATAAGGAGGCATCATGACCGATCCCATGGCGGCCGAACCCGCGGCAGCACCATCCGCCGCACAGTCCGCGGCGCAACCCGCTGAGCAACCCGCGACGCCATTCAATCCAACCGAATGGCTCGGCGACTGGATCAGCTTCGAGCGGCTCATCGACAGCCGCGAACCCGCGCTCGAACGCGCGTGGGCGGAATCCGAGGCGGCGATGCGACGCAACAAGTCCGCGTTCACGCTCATGCTGCCGTTCTTCGGCGGCAGCATCCGCCGGTTCTGGCGTTGGGCTTGCCGCACGACCTGCCGCGAAAACCGTCACGCATCCATCGTCGGTTGGCACATCGAACCGTTGGAATTCGGCGAGCGCCCGGACAACGGATTCGCACTCGCCTGGCTCAGCGGCGAAAACACGGTGATCGGCCGCTACGCCTACCAGTTCGACCACATGATCGACCGCGGCCTCGAAGGCAAGCCGTGCTACGTGTTCCACGCCGACTCCGCGCCCGCCGACAGTCCGTTCCGCGTGCTCATCGCGATGGACCCGATGCCCGCGCGCGCCGAACTGTCGAACGGCGGCTTGCTGAGTCATCTGCATTTCCAATACAGCAACAGCGAAGCGACGTTGCTGCGCGGCGAAACCGGCAACCCGGCGGCCAAACTGCGTCATCGCATGTGGTATCCGACCATGTGCGCCGGTGACGGCGACCTGCTCGCACAGTGCAACGTCGTGCGCGCGCTGCACAAGCTGCCGGCGTGGACGGAACTGCCGGACTGAAATCGGCGGGCCGGTCAGCGAACTGTTCAACCAGTAATCCGGCAATCGTCCCAACCGGCGTCCCGACGCAATCCGGCACCCCGGCCGCACATCCGACAACCAACCGACCAACCGACAACCAACCGCCCGACAACCGGCCGCATGCCTACAAGCACGCCTACAATGGGACCCATGGGAAACGCCGTCGTACGCCGCAGGCCGAAGTCGGAATCAGCGCTGGAACCACAGCCGGAACCGCAATGCACGGCCGAGGAATGGCAGGGCAGCCGCCAACCCGTCCGGCAGTTGATCCGCCGCCGGCTCTGGCAGACGTTCGGCCCGGCGGTCGTGGTGGCGGTGCTCGGCGTGGCGGCCGTCATCTGCGTGTGGATCATGCGCGACACGATCGGCCGTCCGCTGTTCGCGGACGGCGTCTCGCCGTGGGAATACGTGCTCATCGCCGTCGGTCTGCTCGTGCTCGCCGTGGCCGGCGGACTGGCCCTGCATTCGGTCGTGGTCCAGCTGCCCTACGACATGGTCGGCGTGCGCACCGACGACGATTTTCCGCTGCGGCTCGTCCGCAAGCCGCACGACAACCGCGATCTCGAACTCGAGGACCCCGACTATCTGGTGTCGGCGATCCTGTTCTCCGGCAATCTCGACCGGGTGTTCAAAGTGTTGGAATTGGACGGCGGCGAGGCCGACGTCTGCTGGACGATCATGCAGGTGAGCGACGGCCGACTGCGCGTCGTCGACCGCGACGCCGTCGACACGAACACCCGGCTCGCCTGTGCGGAACAGTATTCGACCGACGACCTGACCGGCATCCCGCTCGACGACAACTGCGAATACGATCAGCGCAACAGCGTGCTCATCGTGCGGTAGCGCCGCCGGCCGGCAGCCGGCCAACGACGCTCCGTTTCACACAGACGACCGGACGGCCGGGATCAGAAGTCCCAGTCCTCATCGTCGGTCTCCTCGGCCTTGCCCATCACATACGACGAGCCGGAACCGGAGAAGAAGTCGTGGTTCTCGTCCGCGTTCGGCGACAGCGACGCGATGATCGCCGGGTTCACGTCGCAGATCTCCGCCGGGAACAGCGCCGGATAGCCGAGGTTCATGAGCGCCTTGTTGCCGTTGTAACGCAGGAACTTCTCCACGTCCTCCGTGAGCCCGACCCCGTCGTACAGCGACTCGGTGTACTCCACCTCGTTGTCGTACAGCTCGTTGAGCAGGTCGTACGTGTATTCGCGCAGCTCCTCGCGCTTCTCGCCGCCGACCAGCTCCAAACCCTTCTGGTACTTGTAGCCGATGTAGTAGCCGTGCACGGCCTCGTCGCGGATGATGAGGCGGATCACGTCGGCCGTGTTCGTGAGCTTCGCGTGGCTCGAGAAGTACATCGGCAGGTAGAAGCCCGAGTAGAACAGGAACGATTCGAGCAGCGTCGAGGCGACCTTGCGCTTGAGCGGGCTGTCGCCCTCGTAGTAGTCGAGCACGATCTGCGCCTTCTTCTGCAGGTACTCGTTCTCCTCGCTCCACGCGAACGCGGCGTCGATCTGCTCGCTCGAGCACAGCGTCGAGAAGATGCTCGAATACGACTTCGCGTGCACGGATTCCATGAACGCGATGTTCGTGTACACGGCCTCCTCGTGCGGGGTGAGCGCGTCCGGGATGAGGCTCACCGCGCCGACCGTGCCCTGGATCGTGTCGAGCAGCGTGAGGCCGGTGAACACGCGCATGGTGAGCGTGTGCTCCTCCTCGCTCATGGCCTGCCAGCTGGGGATGTCGTTGGAGACAGGGACCTTTTCGGGCAGCCAGAAGTTGCCGGTGAGACGGTCCCAGACCTCGAGGTCCTTGTCGTCCTCGAGTTTGTTCCAGTTGATCGCGCTGACGCGGTCGATGAGCTTGAGCGGCTTGCGCGGGATGGAGATCGGTGCCATAGTGCGGTTTCCTTTCGTTTACAGCATGCAGGAGACGCAGCCCTGGACCTCGGTGCCTTCGAGGGCCTGCTGGCGGATGCGGATGTAGTACAGGGTCTTGATGCCCTTGCGCCACGCGTAGATCTGCGCCTTGTTCACATCGCGCGTGGTGGCCGTGTCGGGGAAGAACAGCGTGAGCGAGAGTCCCTGATCGACGTGCTGCGTCGCCTCCGCGTACGTGTCGACGATCGCCTTCCAGCCGATCTCGTACGCGTCCTTGAAATACTCGAGGTTCTCGTTCGTCATGTACGGCGCGGGGTAGTACATGCGGCCGATCTTGCCTTCCTTGCGGATCTCGATCTTGGAGACGATCGGGTGGATCGACGACGTGCTGTGGTTGATGTACGAGATCGATCCGGTCGGCGGCACGGCCTGCAGGTTCTGGTTGTACAGTCCGTCCGTGAGGATCGCGTCGCGCAGCGCGGCCCAGTCGTCGACGGTCGGGATCGCGACACCGTACTTCGCGAACAGTTCGCGCACGCGTGCGGTGCGCGGATCGAGCGAGCGGCGGCCGTCCGTGTACTTGTCGAAGTAGTTGCCCTGTCCGGCCGGCTTCGCGTACGCGGAACGCTCGAATCCGACGAACGCGCGGCCGCGGCTCACCGCGAGGTCGTGCGACGCGCGGTACGCGTGGTAGGCGACGGTCATGAAGTACATGTCGGTGAAGTCGAGCGCCTCGTCGGAACCGTACTGGATGCCTTCTCGGGCGAGGAATCCGTGCAGGTTCATCTGGCCGAGGCCGATCGCGTGGCCTTCCTCGTTGGCGCGGCGGATCGACGGCACCGCGTTGATGCTGGTCTGTTCGGCGACCGACGTGAGCGCGCGGATCGCCGTTTCGACCGTGCCGGCGAGGCCGCCGTCCATGGCCTTGGCGATGTTGAGCGAGCCGAGGTTGCAGGAGATGTCGCGGCCGACGTGCGCGTAGGTGAGGTCCTCGTTGTAGGCGCTCGGCTCCTGCACCTGCAGGATTTCGGAGCACAGGTTCGACATGGTCACGCGGCCGTCGATCGGGTTGGCGCGGTTGACGGTGTCCTCGAACACGATGTACGGGTAGCCGGATTCGAACTGGAGCTCGGCGAGCGTGGTGAAGAACTTGCGCGCGTCGATGTAGGTCTTGCGGATGCGATCGTCCGCGACCATCTCGTCGTACTTCTCGCTGATGGAGATGTCGGCGAACGGCTTGCCGTACACGCGCTCGACGTCGTACGGGCTGAACAGCGCCATCTGCGCCTTCTGCTTGGCCAGTTCGAACGTGATGTCCGGCACGACCACGCCGAGCGCGAGCGACTTGATGCGGATCTTCTCGTCCGCGTTCTCGCGTTTGGTGTCGAGGAAGCGCATGATGTCGGGGTGGTGCGCGCTCAGGTACACCGCGCCCGCGCCCTGGCGCGCGCCGAGCTGGTTCGCGTACGAGAACGAGTCCTCGAGCAGTTTCATGACCGGCACGACGCCGCTCGACTGGTTTTCGATGTGCTTGATCGGCGCGCCGAGTTCGCGCAGGTTGCTCAGCAGCAGGGCGACGCCGCCGCCGCGCTTGGACAGCTGCAGGGCCGCGTTGATGCCGCGCGAGATCGACTCCATGTTGTCTTCGATGCGTACGAGGAAGCAGCTGACCGCTTCGCCGCGCTGCGCCTTGCCGAGGTTCAGGAACGTGGGCGTGGCCGGCTGGAAGCGGCCGGCGATCATCTCGTCGAGGTAGCTGACGGCGGCGGTTTCGTCGCCGGCGGCCAGTGCGAGCGCGACCGCGGCGCAGCGCTGCGGGAAGTCCTCGAGGTACTGCTTGCCGTCGAACGACTTGAGCGCGTAGGAGCGGAAGAATTTGAACGCGCCGAGGAACGTCTCGAACTCGTAGCCGCTGGCGGCCGCGCGCGCGTAGAACGTGTCGAGGAATTCGGGCGTGTACTGCTCGAAGACGCGGGCCTCGTAGTACTGGTTGTCGATCAGGTACGCGAGTCGTTCGGCGGTGGTGGCGAAATGGCGCGTGTTCGGTTCGATCTCGGTGGCGACGTACGCGCGTTCGGCTTCCTTGTCCTTGCCGAACTGGATGCGGTGGTGCTCATCGTACAGGTTGAGCATCGCGTTGAGCGCGTGGTAGTCGGTGGACGGGTCGTAGGTGGTGGGCATGTGTGATGAATCCTGACTGGTTGCGATGTGGATCGGTTACGGTTCGTATCGGGTGGGGCCCGGGCCGGTTGCGTTTTGTGGCCGGCTGGATTCCGGGCCGTTGACTGTTGCCGCTGACTGTTGGCTGCTGGTCGTTAGCGTTGGTCGTTGGCCGTTGGTCGTCTCGATGCGTCGGCTGCTGGTTCGGTTACCGGTCGTCGGCTTGCCTGTTGTCGGCGAAGAATCGGGCAAGTCCGTCGCGCGTCTTGCGCACGTCCCCCGGCGTGCCCATGAGTTCGAACGTGAACAGCAGCGGCACCTTGCATTTCGCGGAGACGATGCGCCCGGCGGCCGCGTACGCCTCGCCGAAGTTCGTGTTGCCGGACGCGATCACGCCGCGGATCCACGCGCGATTGTCCGGATCGTTGAGGAATCGTTTGACTTGCGGCGGCACGGCCTTGCTTACGACTCCCCCGCCGTACGTCGGCACGATCAACACGTACGGTTCGCGCACGGCGAGCGGCTCGTCGCCGGGGCGCAGCGGAATGCGGTAGGAGGCGATGCCGAGTTCGTCCAGTCTGCAGTTCGCGACAAATCGTGCGGTGTTTTCCGATGCGGACGAGAAGTAGACGATCGCGCCGGCGTGACGTTCGGCTGTCGCAGTCGCCGTGGCCGCGTGCCCGACGGTCACGACGGCCGGTGATGTCGCTGGAACTGCCGGCGACTGTTCGCGTTCGGCCAGGATGGTCGACGTGCCGGACTGTATCGTCGGATCGCTCATGCGACGAGGATGCGCTCGTTGGCGCCGGTCGCCGAGATGACGTCGTGTTCGGCGGCGGATTCCGCGGCGATGGTCTTGGCCAGTTCGCGGATGAGGTCGGGGCGGTAGCCGGTCCACGAATTGTCCGGCGTGATGACGACCGGGGCCTGCTTGAAGCCGGCTTCCTGCAGCTGCTCGAGCGTGGACGGGTTTTCGGACAGATCGACGGTTTCGAACGGGACACCCAGCTTGGTGAGCTGACGCTTGGTGGCGTCGCACTGCGGGCAACGCGGTTTGGTGAAGACGGTAACGGTCATGTGATGCCTCCATTCGGTCGATGCTGTGAACTGCCGAGGAACTAGACTACAACCATGCCCCGGATCACGCCGGCACTAGTTCTTGTGGCGTGTTGAGCGTGTCGCAACTAGATATAGGGGTTGCACCCGTTCTGGCAGTAGGCGCACACGACGACGCACGCCTTTCTCGCTCGCCCGCTCCAGCGAAATGTCAGATTGATCACATTCAGGTTTTCGAGCGGCGAGGAGACGACTCCACGACGACTCAGCACACGCCAGGATGCGCGGTGGGAGGCATGACGAGGCGACGCCCCATGCACAAATACACGAACCTTTCCACACACGGACCCCAGTGCGGAAACTATGCATGCACCCCACCATACAGAGTATGAATTTGGATAGTCGTTTATGACTGTCGTTTGTTCTTGACCCGCGTTTCAGTGTTGGCTTTCGCTTTGGCTGACGTCGGGGAGCCGTACTCCTTACGGCGTGACGGACAGCGTTTGCCGTCCGGGCATCGCTGGGCGTGCTCCTTGCGGAGTTGGCTCAGGATGATCGTTCTGCCGATCCTCCGCCAGCTTTCGGGACGGGAACGTCTCGCCCTGATGGTTCTTGCGGCGGCGATATCGGCGTTGAGTGTGTATCCGCAGCATTCGCAGCGGAACAGGTTCCGGTTGGGTCGGTTCTTCGAACTGGCCCAACCGCAGGATCCGCATTCCAGTGACGTGTATGCGGGGTTGACGTGGGTGATGGCGATGCCCTTGGTCTGGGATAAACGTTGGAGCTTGTATCGTACCGTGGCGCGTCCGGCGCGGGTGAGGATACGGTTCATCTGTTTGGATAGTCCGCCGTGACGGAAGTCGAGGTCTTCGACGACGATCTCGCGGAGCCGGTCATCCGCGATGAGGTTCAGTACGCGGTTGGTTTCGTTGCGCACGTATTCGCGGATGCGCCGGTTGAGGTTTCGGTAGCGTTTCGACTGCTTGTAGGAGACATGGGAGTGGGCAAGTTCCCTGGTGAGCGCAGTCAGTTCCATGTCGCGTTTCTGGAGCCATGCGAACAGTTCCAGCCCGTACAGGCGTCCGTCGCTGGTGGCGAACAGGCTTTTCAAACCCCAGTCCAAGCCGATGGCCTCCCCGGTGTCGCGTGGTTTCACGGACTCCATGGTGGTCATGAGCCGGGCGACGATGGTGTCGTCCTCGTTGACCCTCAATTGCAGGTGGTTCGCCAGCCGCTGGGGGTCGTCGGGGTTCAGGTGCGGTTCGAGGTCCGAATGGATGAGGATCGGGGCGTACAGGGGGTGTCCCTTTTCCAGGGTGGAGATGCGCGCCCAGTAATAGTATTCGCCGCCGTTCGATGGTTGGATCTGGGCGATCTTGCCGTCCATGCTCATGGTGCGGCATCGCATCGGGTTCGGGAACCGGTTGCGTTTATGCAGGTGCTTGATGATACGACGGGCCATCCTGTGGGCCTCGTCGTCCACCCGCTCCCACCATGCGTGACGCAGGTTGATCCGGTACAACGCCTGTTTCAGGTCGTCATCGAGCGACGAATGGTAGACGATGCCCCTGAAGTCGTTCTCACGCAGTTCGATCCATGAGTCGAGCATCGCCTTCGCCTGCCTGACGACGGAATCCCACTGCCGTTGCGACAATCCACCGTCCCAGTTCTTGGTGTCCACCCAACGGGGCATCTTTCCGCCCCCGATGATGGTCCGCTCCAATACCGCAAGGACCCGCTTCAACCCACGCCGCCACACGGGCAGCATACGACGGAGCATCCCGGCCTTCCCCATGTTCACGGGGAAGCCGACCTGATAGGAGGTGTACACCATGTCAGGCTTCGACGGCATCGTCCACCCCGTTTTCGTCACGGGTGAGCACGTCCACCATCGCCACGGCTTTTTTTGACCGGCGTTGACCATACAGGCGCGCGCTGAACGAGTAGATGATCGACACGAGATCCCGGATCAGATCCGTACGATCGTCACCCGCCTCATTGATCACAATGATTCGTTTGTCTTGCTGTTCGATGAACAGGCGGAACCATTCGAACCCGAACCGGGTCAACCGGTCCTTGCGCTCTACGATCAGCACGCCCCACGTGTTCCGTTTCAGCAGGGCGGACAGTTTACGCCGCTTGTCGTTTACACCGGAGCCCACTTCGGCCACGGACTCCACGATATGATACCCGTTCGCCGTCGCCCAATCCTCCACACGCTTCTGCTGGGCGGGCAACCGGGTCCGACGTTCCGACGGGTCGGACACTCGCGCGTATACGGCCGCATCGTTCGCCATATACGTTTTCGTCTCGTCGGGTACGATGATCGTCCCGACCTCATCCTTGTACGCGCCGGGTATCCGCCCCAAACGGAAACGCTCCCATGCTGCACGGTATTGGATACCGTGTATGCGCGCGTATTCGGAGAGTTTCATAATCATATGATATCATAAAACACTAGAAAAAACTAGTCTTTTAACAACTAATCACAAGACTTCCGCACATACGCCCTGCCACACGCACCATCATTGATCTCGAACGTGATTCCCACGCGACTTCCAGCCACCACACACACCTCGCCGAGACTCGCGTTGTTATATGAAGTCACGGCCGCAAAGGCCGCGATAACTGAACCCTTTCCTCTCTTCTTCCTCTCCTGAAAGCCCGGCTCCCCGCCGGGCTTTTTCGTGCTCTGAATGCAGTAGCGGACGCATGCCAATCTTCTCTGCCAGCTGCTTGGCGGTCAATTTCCTCGGTTGCGAGGGTAAGGCTTCACCGTTCTCGTTCGATATCGGCCAGTCCGGCGGCAAGCATGTTGACCCGATTGACGCCAGATGAGGTCGGTTGCCGTACCCATTCAGGCTCGGTACACATATGACCGTGTCAAAAGTATCCGATTACAACCCGAAAATATCCGATTAGACAGCCTTCATCCGAAGCGAATCCTTGATTTTTCAACGATTTGTATCGGATAGATCATGGTTCAAACTATCCGATTAACCCAGATACTATCCAATTCCGAGGTGGACCAGACGACCTCAGCCAAACAAGAGAAAGGCGTTTTCTAGGCAGGGGTTTCCGATATAATCAACCATACCTGGACGGGGTGAGTCCCGTCTGTGACTTCGGAATGCCGGCTCTTTGAGCCGGCATTCTTGCTTTTCCACCGCGTCCGCCACGCACGTGGAATACACCTCACTTACGAAATGTCGATTTGGTTTGTCCGGTGGAAGTGTGTATCTTAGTGCTGTTGCCCCTTTAGCTCAACGGTTAGAGCAGCGTCCTTTTAAGTCGTGGGTTTTTCGGGGATTAAACGTACTGCCCCGACCCGCTTCACGGATTAAATTTTGAACGGTTCCCGGTCATGGAAAGCGTGTTTCCATGTCTCGGACCAGTGCCTCCGCCGCGTGCGCGTTGTCGCCGGTGTTTGCCGTTGACGGCTTCGCCGATGCTTCGCGCGTCCTGTTCGGGCGTGGTGTCGTTCCTCAGTCCCATGATACCCGTTTTCTGCTGGTTCCCGCCGCGAACCGTGACACGAGCGTGCCTGAGCAAGGCGCGGCGAGCGAACGCGAGCTGCGCCGTGACGGCGTGACCACGCGCCGCGTGCGCATGCTGATGGGTGAGCCGAATTATGTGAGCTACGCGGCGCTTGCCCGTATCATGCGACTGTCGAAGTCGTCGGTGACGGGCAAGCTCAACGGCGACATCAACTGGACGCTGCCCGACATCAGGCGCATCGCGTCGCATTTCCGCGTTTCCAGTGACTGGCTGCTCGGCCTGTCCGACGATCCCGTTCCTTCGATGGCGAAGGAGGTGGTCGCCTTCACATAGAAGAAGCCCTCTCCTTGCGGGAGAGGGCCAGGTCCGTTCGGGATCCGTGGAGGCGGCCGGTCAAAACCGTTTCCCGGATTCCAATCAAAGTAACCAAGAAAGCCTGAATTTTGTGAAGAGAAAGGAAGGCTTTCGCGGTGCAGACAGAGATTGGATTCTTATGTCTTACAAGCAGGATTGTATACCCGCGCGCGTGACCGTCATCGCGTGCGGAAGCCCGGAAAACCACGGTTTTGAGGGAAAGTCTTATATCACGGTTTCACCGTATCTCGACGAATCGGTCAGCCGCGCTGACCGGTTGCGGCGCGCCGTGGCCGCGCATCCGGCGGGAGGTGAACGCCGATGAGCATCCAGGCATTGAGCCGCGTGTTCACGCTCAAGCGGCTGATCGAGGATCCGTACGCCCAGCTCGTGCTCATCAACCTCGCCGACAACGCCGACGAGCACGGTCGCAACTCCTTCCCCGGCATCAAGAAGATGGCCAGGAACTCGTGTATGTGCGAACGGTCGGTGCAGCGCAAGCTGCGCTGGCTGGAGGAGAACGGCTTCATCCGCAAGTCGGAAGCCACGGAGGTGATCCAGTACCTGCCCGAGTACAAGCGGCCGACCGTGTGGGAGATCTGCATGGACCGCGACGAGACGCTGCCCGCGCCGACGGACCGCAAGCCGCGCACGTCGTGCAGAGGCGGGAGCCAGACGGAGGAAGCGGACGACACCGAGCAGGATGCCGACGCCGGTGCATGCGAGGCACCCGGTGCATCACAGTCACCGGGTGCAGGAAAAGCGCCGGGCGGAAGCAAGACGCCCGATGCACTGCGAGTCACCAGCCCGGTGACCGTGCAGTCACCCAAACCATCCTATGAACCTATTACCCCTCTGTCCCCTAAAGGGGACATCTCCCCACGGGGAGACTCAGCCGGGAACAGCACAACCACCATCAGCCAATCGTCCGACGTACCGGACCGCGACGACGAACCGAACCAGGATTTCGGCTTCACCAGCGAAAACCATCAGTCGGACGGGACGTTCGTCGGCGACAACGTCTCCGTGTCCGATTGCGACGCGCTGCTGGAACGGTTCGCCGAACTGCTCGCCGGCGAACAGGTGTGGGCCAAGCCGCCACGGGCGCGCGACCAGCGGGCCGCGGCGAAATTGCTCTCGGAGCACAGCCAGATGGAGATTCTGGAGCTGGTGCTGTGGACCGCCAAGAATCCGTTCTGGCGTCCGAAAATGCTGAGCATGTCCGAGTTCGCTCGACGTTGGGAACGCCTGTGGCAGGAACGGCGCAGCGAGATCGAACAGCGGCGGATCAGGGTCAAACGTATCAAGGCGGGGACCATGCCGGCGAAAGACGAGGAGGAGAAGGACCCTCATGCGGCGGTGCTGGTCTCGTGCGAAACCGTCACGCAGTGCCCGGTGTTCGGCTACTCGTCGTTCCAGCACGGCAGGTCGAACAGTCGAATCGCGTTCGCGCAGAACCATCTCAACGGCTCCATCCGACGGGACAAGTGCCCGGTGTGCGCGTACGACGAACGCAACCTGGCGCTGCACGGCAACACACGCACCGCGGAAGCCGTCAAGCGGGCACGGGTCGAGGCCGACGAGCAGACGAAACGCTGGAAGGAACACCTGCGGCAGAAGGAAGAGAAACTGGCAGCGTTCGACCGGATGCTGAGCATGGAACGGAGCGCATGATGGATGGGTTCCGCCCCACCGGCAAGCCGGCCGGCAAACCAGCACGAGCTACGGGCGGCGACGAGTGGATACACACGTCGATGCTGCCGCCCGGCGGCCTGTGCGCGCAGGCGCAGCTCGACCTGTACGACATGATCTGGATGGAACTCGACGCCGCCGGCGACTCACGTCCCGACCAAATGCTGCGCGGCGCAGCCAAACGCCTGTGCGCGCAATGCCCAATGCTCATGCCGTGCCTGGCCCGCAGCCTGCTGCGCCCGGTCACGCACGGCATCCTCGGCGGCATGACCTACAAGGAACGCCAGTACGCGATGCGCGTCGTCATCGTCCACGACGTCCTGCCCGGCCGCAAGGCCGCGGATCTCGCCCAACCGTACCGGCGGCTGCTCGACTGGCTCGACGCCCACCCCGAAATCCACAGCATCGTACGCAACCGGCGACGCAACGAACGCGCACGCAAAACCGGCAACGGCGAACCGCTCGGACGGCCACGCAGGCTCACCCGGCTCGAACCCGGCGAACGCGATCCGCCGGAGACGCCCGACGAACAGGCCCAGCCGGACACATCCGCAAAGAAATAAAGAAACAAAGAAAAACACAAATACAAACAAACACAAAGGGAGACCGTCATGAGAATCGCCATCGCCAACGCGAAGGGCGGGGTCGGCAAGACCACCATCGCGCAATACCTGTGCCACGCGCTCGTCCGCGACGGGCAGCATGTCACGCTTCTGGACGCCGACCCGCAGTACTCCGCGACCCTGTGGGACAGAATCGCCAACCTCAACAACGAAACGCTGCCGTTCAACGTGCAGGCCGCCACCGGCGACGAACTCGCCGCAATCCGCACCGCGCCGGGAGAATGGCTCATCATCGACGCGCCGCCCACTCACGCAGGCCTCAAAACCGCGCTCGACACGGCCGACTTCGTGATCGTGCCCACCACCGAATCTCCCGTCGACCTGCAGCAGGCATGGGCGACCGTCAACGCAGCCGGACGCACGCCCGCCGCCGTACTGCTCAACCGCGTCGAAACGAACACGGTCGCGTTCCGGCAGGCCATGCACGCGCTCGAAACACAGGACACGCCACGCTTCGACACGATCGTGCCCAAACGGCAGGAGATCAAGACCAGCTTCGGCCGCCGCCCGGCCAAACTCTGGGAATACGGCCTCGTCCTGCACGAGCTGAGACGGGCGGTCGGACAATGAAAGGGAACCTGAGCTATCTGCCCGCCGAACGCGAGATCACGTCGGTCGACGACATCTACCGCGAGGAACCGGCCAACGACCCCTACATGGTCACCAGCATCAAGATCCGCACCTCGCTGCGCAACCGCATCAAAGCGGCCGCCGGCATCAAGGGCATCCGCATGCAGGACCTCGTCGCCCAGGCCCTCGCCGAATACCTCGACCGGCACGAGTGAAGTTATTGCTGGTGCGCCGCAGCGGAGACATTCCTTGCAGTCGTACCAGCAATACAACCAATCGTGATGGATCAGCGTCTCGCCCATAGGTTGAACACGAAGCCGTGACGATCCTTCTCATATGTGCGGATGAGCTGGTATCCGAACGAGGCGAACAAATGAGCGCTGGCACGGTTGTTTTCATCAATAGTGGCGATGAACACCGGGTTTAAGTCACGTTGGACGGCATCGCGGGTCGCAACCGCCATCGCGTCGCGTAAGGCCTGCGTACCTAATCCCAGGCCTCGGAGCCTGCGGGATACAGCGATCACCGCGATTTCGTACACCCCGTTACCCTTATGCGCTACCGCACAGTATGAAGCCAGATTGCCGGTCTCATCGTCCACGCCCACGCGAATCCAGCAATCCTTGTCGTGATATATCGGACTGTTATGGATGAGACGTTGCACTAGCAGCGCCCACGGTTCCGGATGAAGCTGTGATCCTTTGACCCATCGTCCGTCAATCTGACGGTTGGCCGGTACGGGGTCAGTGCAAGAGAAACTAGTGAACCGCGACTGATCGGACTTGTCGGCGAAACGAAAACGAACCGGCACTCTGCTGCTCCGTCAACGGCTCAAGCGTAAACCTGTTCACGAGGAGACGGGACAGCGCCCGGCTCCGCTTCAGAGGATTTGCCGAGAAATTCCAACACATCCTGCGGCAGGGGCGCATCACACAAACGCAGATAGTCGTATTCGGCACTGTCCTTATCCACCGTGTACAAATCAACGAGTTTTACCATGACACGCCTCCTTTCGTAAAGATATGCTACCGCACGTCATGGTCCGGCATCAAGGGATTTTTCCTGAAAGGAAGTCATGCCAGATCCACATAAACAAAGAAATACGAACATAAAGAAATGCTACGAAACTACCGGCTGATGGGTGGTATCGGGGACGGTGACGATTATCGTGGTGGGACCACGAAGTCGTGGCGGGCGGCGGCAGGATGAGGGGCGTGCGGTCGGACCAAGGGTGGTTCGGGTAAACGTTCCGCATTCTTGACGGCGTGCCATCACAAGCTGGCATCGGACACACCAACGCCGCCATGATCACCAGCAAACGAATCTATGAACGCCGAGTCCCGCAGCATACTTGAAACAATCTCCGAAAACGTTGGAATTCAGCCGATGCAACCGCTGGTTGCGCGGCGATTGGCTTCGTGATCGGCGTGTGCAACCGCAAGATGGTGGCGGACGGCGGCGCGGTCTGCCATAGTGGGGTCATCGTCCGGACGCGACATGACGACACTGTTGGAAAGAGGGGACCACCATGACATTCCGCACCAATCTGCAGACGTTGCGCGCACGGCGCAACATGACGCAGGAGCAGCTCGCCATGCTGCTCGGCGTCTCGCGGCAGGCGATCTCGAAATGGGAATCCGAGAAGGCGTACCCGGAAATGGACAAGCTGCTGGCAATCTGCGACCTGTTCGGCTGCACGCTCGACGACCTCGTGCTCGGCGACGTGAACCGGCCGGCAAACGGCGCCACGTCCGACCCGACGACGGGACCGTCAGACGAGCAGAACCATCCCGATACGAAACCGGCCGAACCGGCGATCGGGTCGGCCGACGCCGGCACACCGCCCCTGCCGCAGGACCTGACCGGATACGACGCGCATCGGCGTCGCTTCTCACTGCTGATCGCGTCCGGTATCGCGGCGGTTATCGCGGCGGTCGGCATCGCGAACCTGTTCGACTCCGACAACTCGATCATCGGCCCTTCCCCGCTCAACGATTTCCTGATGTTCACGTGCATCGGCATAGGCGTGGTCGTCGGATTGGCGCTGCTGCTGGGCGGCGGCATGATGCGCGTCGCGTTCATGAGACGGCACCCGTACGTCCAGGACTTCTACACGCAGGACGACCGCAGCCACGAGGCCCGCATACTGGTGGCCGGCATCACGGGCGGCATCGCGGCGATCCTGATCGGCGTCATGCTCGTGGTGTACATGGACGAGGTGCGGGGCGTCGACGCCGGCTGGCCGAACGCCGTCATGCTGACGCTCAGCGCGGTCGGCGTGTTCCTGTTCATCTACTGCGGCATGCGGTATCTGCAGTTGGACATCGACGCCTACAACCGGGCGTCCGAGGAGGACCGCAAGGAACGCGCCGGATTGCAGACCGCTTCCTCCAGGCTCACCACGACGGTGTGCGGCGTCATCATGCTCGTCGCCACGATCATTGCAGTATGTCTGCTGATGTTTGCACCCGACGCGCCGTTCTGGCTGCCGTGGGAGATCGGCGGCCTACTGTGCGGCATCGCCGCCCTCGTCATTCAACTGTTCAAAGGACGTTTTGACCAGTAAGCAGCTACCCGTTGTGTCACATCTTCAAGAGAGCCGGCTCACCGGCTCTCTTTTTTTATTACGCCTTCAGAATGCTTGACGCAACCCAAAGAATATCATATAATGAGCACCACTGTTTCATAATTCAGACAAAGGAGTGATTATGAAAAAGATACCGCATATGATAAAAGTCCTTGTTGCATGGCTGTCGGTATTAGGGCTCTCCATGAGTGTGTGCGCACAGGCTTCGGCATCCGAAGTCACTGCCAACGAACCGTATTCGTCATCCGTCACCTCAATCAACAGGCCAGAAGTAGCGGCCACAGACAATATCATGAGGATCAAGGGCAGGGTGCTTGACGCATCCTCCCTCAAAGGAATCAAGCTCAGTCTGGCTGACGGGGACACCGTCGTAACCGAATCGGATTCCTTCCGCATCATCGACAGCGCTGGAAACACCGTCATAGGCTTGGCGACGCAGCTTTCCTCTGGTCAAAGAGTCGCATACGACGCGAGCACGAAAACCATCCACATCGAAACCACAGCAAGCAATGGCCTGAGATCATGCAACCCTTGGGCCAAATGGATCGTGCAGACTTGGGGCGATCTTGGCGTGTGCACCCCTGCAGCATTGGGCGCGCTCGGCCTTGGCGGAGGAATCGTCTCAGCCTTTGTCGCAGCCGGATGCCACGGTGGAATCAGCGCATTGCTCACCCTGATGGGATGCTGACGATACAAGGAGCGGCAATCATGAAGACGAGACTGCGCCAGATTCATGAATACAACGGAAGCCACAATTTGTTCGAAAACTGCAAAAAGACCAGCAATACACAGCTGAGCGCGATAATCGCCACACTGACAACCTGCGATCTGGTTGGATGCTCCTTGTCAGCGAGAAGCTATGCCATGCTTGTCACGTCCCTACTTACAGGAGCCGTTCTATTCCTCGTATGCGAAACTGTGTTCTACAATCTATCGACACTCAATAACGGTGATAATAAGTAAATTAGTTTTTCCCACTAATGACGGTCGTGTGGTCGTATAGTTATTCAGCCACACGACCGTCATTAGCTCTCTTTTTTTCGCGGGGATGGCGTCACTGCTTGCCACGCTGGTTATGCTGGTGACCTTCCCAGAGATATTCCGCCACGTCCAGCGCCATCGCGGCTACGGCTATGACGGTGAGCAGCAGGCTTTCTCCCACGGATGTGATGAGAAGAAGAACATAACAGGCAAGTCGCGCGATCCGCCACCAGTTGATAGGCATGATCCCATGCTATCGAGAAATACAAAAAGAAATGCTACGAAACTACCGAATGCCGAGCAGCATCGGGCAGTGACGATTATCGTGGTGGGACCACGAAGCCGTGGCGGGCGGCAACAGGATGAGGGGTGTGCGGTCGGGCCAAGGGTGGTTCGGGTAAACGTTCCGCACCTTCCCTCTCATGACATGGCCGCGCCGTCGGGTTCTCTTCCTTTCTCTTCCCCGTCGGCGCGGTTCGTGCCTTGGTCTCGGGGGATGCGGATAGTGAAGGATTCCGATCATGTTCTCTTCCCGCAAGTTCGGCTGGCTGCTGCGCGCGACGATGGCGACAGTGCTGCTGCTGGCCACAGTGTCGGCCGGCGGCATCGCCCATGCCGATGAGGTCGGTGAGACGACGCCCGTATTGGGTGATTCGATCACGCTGAACGCCGGTCCGGGTTCGTCGTTGAACGGCGCGGACTTCAAGGTGGTCAAGCTCGCAGGGTTCACGATTCAGGGTTCCGCGGTGACGGTGCGCACCGAGGACGCGGTGCGCGGCGATGTGATCGCCTCGCTGCCGAAGGTCGGCGACGGCGAATACCCGGTCGATGCGGCCGATGCCGACGGTGGGATGCCCGGCGAGGCGGCGTGGGGCAACGATGGGGCGGCCGACACGGGTTCCGGCGGCGAGGATCCGATCGTGTGGCTGGCCCGGCAGGGGGACGCGAAGGATTCCCCGGCTTGGCGGCTGTTCTCCGATCGCATGGCGGACACCGTTGCCGTCACGGATGCGCCGGTCATGTCCGGCACGACGACGCCCGCCGCCGACGGCACGATTTCCTCGATCATATTCGCCGGATTGCAGCCCGGCCTGTACCTGCTGGAGGATGCGAACACCGCGTTGACCGGCACCACGCGTTCGGCGCCGATACTGGTCGGTACGGCGATCACCGCCGCGAAACCGCCGATCGGCAACGCCGATGGCGTGGCCGAGATCAAGAACCAGCGCGTCACGATCGGCAAAAGCATCATCGACGGTGACGACGCAACGCTGACGGACGACCGCAATGCGGGCGATATCGTGGACTATCGTATTGAAACCCTCATCCCCGATACTGCGAAATACGCGAATGATACGGCCAACCCGTACGTGTTCCGCCTGACGGACGTCCTGTCGAAAGGCCAGCGGTTCAATGATGACCTGTCCGTCACGGCCAGCAAGGACGGCCGGTCATGGAGCCCGCTCGACGGTGAAGATTACACGCTGCGGGCAAGCAAGTCCGACGGCGGCACGGCAACCACGATCGATCTCGACCTGAGCGCATGGGTCTATACGAATGGCCGTGACGGCATGGCGGGCGGTTTGCTGCGCGTCGACTATTCGGCCACGCTCACCGAGCATGCGACGATCGACGGCGACGGCAACACGAACACGGTCACGCTCACGTACTCGAACGATCCGAAAACCAACCAGACCGGCGAGCTCACGCCTCCGGACACCACCGTGTACACGCACGGCTTCCAATTCGACAAGATCGGCGAGGACGGCAAGACGCCGCTCGCCGGCGCGACGTTCACGCTCTACACGGCGGACACGTTCGCGGACGACGCCAAGTACCGTCGCGCCGACCGTCCCGACGAGGACGTAACCGCCACGTCCGACCGCAACGGCCTCGTGAGGTTCGACGGTCTGGCCGCCGGCACGTACTGGGTGCGCGAAACCGGAGTGCCGGACGGCTACCGCGACCTCGACGTGCGGTTCAAGGTCACGATCACCGCGGATCCCGGTAAAGCGGCGCTGGCCGTGTTCGAACGCGTGCCCTCACTGGCCGATTCGCTCGTGCAGATCGAGAAGAACGGCCTGCTGTTCGTACGCAACGTCACCACGATCACGAATCTGCCCTTGACCGGTAGTGGCGGCATCGTCCTGTTCCTCGTCATCGGCGGCCTGCTCGCCGCCGGCGGCGCGATCATCGCCGTCATGACCCATCGCAGGGGACGCCTGCTCAAATAAACGCTCCACGACCGCCCCCGCCGCGCAACCCCACGGAATCGCGCGACGGGGGCGGCTGCGTTTCCCCGGTGTACGGCACCCAATATCCGTCCGGGACCACGGGCGACGGGCATGGGAACGGATACTGTCTGGCGTGCGGTGGGGCGCCAATGGTGGGCTCCGGTCAAATGATCCGCACGGGCTTTCCGGTTCGTCGTTCGCCGTCGCGGGTTTCCCTCTCCCTTTTTCTCGCGGCGGCGGCCGTCGGCCGGGGCTGGCTCCTCGTGAAAGGGAGTGTTCCATATGGGCGTGTTGGGAAGGAAATGCTGTGTCTCGGCGGCCATCGCCGCGGCGGTGTGCCTGCTGGTGTCGCCGATGCTGGCGTTGGGGTCGCCGGACGGCGCAGCCGGCACCGGAAGCGGCGGCGTGGTCGGCGGTACGGCCGGCGGGCATGGCAATACGGCGGATACGGCGTCGCTGGGCTGGTATCTGCCGAACAAGGCATGGGTGCGCATGGACGACGACGTCTGGCAGATGGTCTCCGATCCCGAGCGGGATAATCACGTCGGCGCGGACGGCATGTCGTTCCTTGACGGCGACGTGGTCGCGGCGGCGGTGAATTTCACGGTGCCGTGGTGGGATGAGCCCACCCGGTTGGAGCTGGTGGACGATTGGACGCTGGTGGACCGGTATCTCGATGTGCGGGACGTGTCCGAGGTACGCGTGTACGTGGCCGAAATAGACGAATACGACGCTCCCTCGCTGGACGGCATCAACGTGACCGGCGAGGATGTGACCGACCGTTTCGACATCGTCTCGGAGGGCATGACGGTCACGGCGAAGGCGACGGCCGAGTATCTGGCGTCGCTGGACCTGAGGGAACGACGCAAGTCGTTGCAGTTCTCGATGCTGGTGCCGTTCGACGTGAGGTTCGACGTGCGCGAGGATCTGCAGCGGGACATCGACGCGATGCGCACGCGCAGCGGGTCGATCGACAATACGTGCAGCGACGGCAAACACGAGCTGATCAACCGCGGCGGCGTGTTCTGGGCCGATCACGAGTATTGGGAAACGAACGAGCCTCGCCTGTGCATCGTGCGCCCGGAGTTCGACAAGGACGTGACCGCGAGCGAAACGGAGGGCGGCGACGGGTCGAGCATCGATGGCCACAGCGTGCTGCCCGGCCAGACGGTCACCTATGAGCTGGAATTGCAGGTGGGCGCCGCATCCGACTACACGCTGCACACGCTGGAGTTCGTGGACGAGTACGACGTGCGCACGACGCCGGTCAAGGAGAGCCTGACGGTCATCGATGCGCGTGATGGTGTGACGGTGCCGGCCGAAGCGTACGACGTGGAGTGGGACGACGCCGGGCACAAACTGTCGGCCGCCTTCCGACGCGACTGGCTGGACGAGCGTTGGGAACCGTACGGGAACCACCGGTATCGGCTGGAGTTCGACGCAACCGTGTCCGAGGACGCTGCCACGGACACGGTGATCTCGAACCGCGGCTGGATCACGTTGAACAATTCCGGATTGGAGTCGAACGAGGTGACGAACCGGCCGGTCGACCCGCAGCCGGTCAAGCAGGACACACAGGCGGACGCGTCGGTGGACATCGACGGCAGGACCGTGCTGGTCGGCGACCGCCTGTACTACCGGATCACAATCGACGCGGCAGGTTTGGCCGACCCGGCGTATCCGGTGCGCCGGCTGGGCGTGATCGACGACTACGACGAAACCGTGCTGGACGTGGACGAAGCCGGCATCCAGGTGCTTGGCGAGCAGGGCGCGGACGTGACCGACCGGGTGAACGTGCAGGTCGCCGATGGCGTCGTCTACGCGTTCTTCAAGACCGTGGACACCACGCTTGCCGACGGGACGGTGCTGCCGGGCGACCCGCAGCCCGCCAATCTGGCCGAATACGCGCGGCACGAACTGTCCGCGGAACGTGACGCGGGCATCGACCAGTCGCTGCTCGGCAAGACATACCAGCTGGTACTGCCGATGACGGTCATCGCGGCGGCGGACGGCGGCTCGGTCGAGAATACGGCCGTGCAGGTCACGAACAAGCGCCGCGCGGTGTCGAACACGGTCACGAACGTGCTCGCACAACTCGACCCGTTCAAGGACGTGACGGTCGACGTCGGCGCGGACAGCGCGGACGGCATGAGCATCTACAAGGACCAACTGTTCCTCTACCGGCTGGACTCCTCCCTGCTGCCCGCGAACCGCGCCTACCCGCAGGTGACGCAGTGGCGTATCGACGACGATTACGACGAGTCGGGCGACGAATACGCCGGCCAGTGGGCCGTGTACGCGGCCGAGGACCTGCACGACACGGCCGGCGGCGTGATCGCGTCGAAAGGCTCGCGCATCGCGGGCAGCGGCTTCGATTCCGCGCGATTCGGCGGCGACCTGTTCTCTCTGGACATGCGCGACGGCTCGTTCACGGTCGCAGCCACGCAGCGCTATCTCGACCTGGTGTCGGCCGACGGCGCGCGGCCGCAGGCATGGCGCGCATACGTGCAGTTCCGACGGGTGAAGGCCGGCGAGTTCTCCAACACGTTCACGGAGACGCTGAACGGCGTGGAACGCCCGTCGAACACGGTAACCACGCGCACGCCCGAACGCTCCCCGTCCGTCGACGTGGAGAAGTTCGACGAAGCGTCCGGCCTAGAGGCGGGCGACCGCGACGACACGAAGGACGCGTTGGAGATCACGGGCGACGGCACGGTGATCGTGTTCCGCATCACGAACACCGGCGACGTGCCCCTGACCGGTCTCGAACTGTCCGACGAGACGATCGCCGGAGACGGCACGGTCACCGACCTGAAATACCCGGACGGTTGGGCGACGCTCGTATTGCAGCCGGGCGAATCCGTGGACGTGACCGGCACATTGACCGGCGTCACCGACCTGCACACCGATCGCGCGACCGTACAGGCCGCGCCGGTCATCGAATGCGTGCCGAAGGACGACGACCCGTTCGACGACCGGCCCGCGCAACCGGTCGAACCCGGCACGGTGTGCACGGACACGCCGATCACGAGCGAACCGGACGACTGGAGCGCCTACATGAAACGCATGCTGCCGCACACCGGCGTCGATCTGACCAGCATCATCACGATCGGCATGCTCATCCTGCTGACCGGTTTCGCCATGCTGCGCATCGCCCACGCGCATCGCCGGAACCCGGTTTCCAACCTCTGACTTCCGCTGCGGCCACGGCATCATCCGCATGACCGCAACGGTTCCTACGGGGATGCCGCCGACCGTCAGACCGGCGGCATCCCGTCGCCAAGGCCGTCCGGCTTTCGACAACACCGGACGGCCGTCCACTCACCGTTGAGTCCCATCACCGCAAAGGAGCCGTCATGGACACGATCACCACGATTCTCGAACTGCTGCAGAAGGCCGCGCTGCTGGGCGGCGGCATCTGGAGCGTATGGGGTGCGATCACCCTGGCCGGAGGTTTGAAGGACCATTCCGGCCCGCAAACCCAATCCGGCATATGGCAGCTGGTCGGCGGCGCGGTCATCATCGCCGCGGCCGCCCTGTTCGCCAACCTCAGCTTCTGAACGCCCGTCGGCAAACGGGCGTTCGATTCGCATCGGACAGTCAAACGAGGAAGGTGAACCGGTCATGGCGGACTTGGTGGAACCGTGCGTGAACATGCTCAACGCGATCGGCGGCGGCATCGACGGCAGCATACTCGACCGGCTCGCGTTGGGACCGGCCGAGTTCAACGCGAGTCTGTACGGCATGGCGGGATCGGTGCATACGAGCGCGGTCAAACCAGTGTCCGCCACCATCGCCAGCATCGTGTTCACGCTGGAACTGGCCCGCGCGTCGACCCGCGCGGACGGCGACCGCGAACTGGGCGTGAAGATCATCGGCGGCGTGCTGCTCAAATGCGCGCTCGTGCTCCTGTTTGCGTCCAATGCGGCGCTGATCCTGCAGGGCATCGACGCGGTCGTCTCGCAGATCGTGTCCGCCGCGTCGGGCGTGCTCGCGGCCGCGCCGGGCAGCGAGACGCAACTGTTGGGCGATCAGATGCGATCCGCGATCGAGGATGCGGGTCTGATCGGTCAGAGCGGGCTCATGGTGTTGGTATTGATCCCGTTCATCGTCTCGCAGATCGCCGGCGTGGTGCTGCTGGCGGTCGTGTACATGCGGTTCATGCAGATCTACATGCTGACCTGTTTCGCGTCGCTGCCGATCGTGTTCATGGCCTCGGAGCATACGCGCATGATGGGCGTCGGCTATCTGAAACGCTACGGACAGGTCTCGTTCCAGGCGATCACCCTGACGGTCGGCGTGATCCTGTACCGCACGTTCGTCGGCGAGGCGCTGCGGCTCGACGGGTATGTGGACGGCGGCGACCTGTGGCAGTACATCATCGCGAACTTCGGCACGCTGCTGTTGGGGGCGATCATGCTCGGCTGTCTGGTCATGGTGTCCTCGGCCACCGCCAAGGCCGTGTTCGGCGAATAGACGCGAGATCAGGGAAGGCGGCGGCGATGGCGTTGGAGATCAGGATCTACAAGGAGATCACGGCCACCGAGGCGCGGGTCATGTGGGGCATGAGCTGGCGGCAGCTCGCCGCGGCCGCGATGATGGGCTGCCTGTCGGCGGTCGTGTGGCTCGTGTTCTGGCGCCTGTTCGGGCTCCCCGACGTCGGCCAGTACGTGGTGTTCCTCGTGAACCTGCCGTTGGCCGCATGGGGCTGGCTGCGGCCGAAGGGGCTGAAACCGGAGGTCTGGTTCGGATACGTGATCGCATGCCGGTTCGGGCAGCAACGGTATTTCATCGACGGGCCCGCCCGGTCTCGTCGACGAGAACGGAAACGGGGCAGGAAGGCCATCAGCGAACGGAAGGACGGATGATCATGGCACGACGCAAACCGGCAGGCAGGCAAGGGCGCAGGATGCGCCGGCGGCGGGAGCGAGGGTATCGCACGGCGAAGGAGCTGATCGGCTACGAGGCGATGCTCTCCAACGGGATCGCGTATCTGGGCGACAACCGGTGGAGCGTGACCGTGCGCATGTCCGACATCAACTATGAGACGGCCACGCGCGAACGGCAGGCGCAGCTCATCAACGCGTGGGCGGAGTTCCTGAACACGTTCGACGGCTCCACCCGGCTGCAGGTCACCTGCGTGACGCGCACGCTCGACGCCCATGACGTGATGTCGATGGTCGGCATGCGGTTGGACGGTGGCCAGTTCGATGCGCTGCGCGCGGAATCGAACCGGATCATGCTCGCCAAGCTCGGCGAACGCTCCCGCAACGCGGTCACCGACAAATACCTGACGATCACGATCACGGAAGAGGACCCGGAACGCGCGCAGGCCACGCTGAACCGGCTTGTCAAAACGTCCGAAAGCCAGCTTTCCACGTTGGACGGCTGCAAGATCACGCCGCTCAACCGAGGCGAACGACTGCGCCTGCTGGCCCTGCTGCTGCGTCCGGGCGAACCGTTCCGCTACGACGACAAGCTGGTCGAATCCGGCCGCGCCACGTCGAAGGACTTCGTCGCACCGTGGTGCGTGGACGCGACGGACGCGCGCGTATTGCGACTGTCGAACGCCGCGGGCGATACGCTGCGTTCGACGTTGTGGATACGCGACTTTCCGCCGATCATGTCCGACCGGCTGATCGCCGAATTGACCGGTTTGAAGACCGAGGGCACGGTGTCGATTCATCTTGCGCCGTACGATCGCAGCGTCGGCGCGGAACTGGTGGACCGCAAGATCGCCGAAATGGACATGCAACGCCTGGAGGAGCGTCGCAGGAACATGCGCCGGCACATTCCCGCCGACGAACTGCCCGCCGACCTGCGCGACTCATTGGAGGAGGCGCATAATCTTCGCGACGAGATGCGCCGGTCGAACGAACGGCTCGTGGAGGCGCTGGCGACGGTCACGGTCACGGCCCCCACACGCCCGCTGCTCGACCAGCAGGTCAAGGACGTGCTCGCCGCCTGCCGCAAGCTCTCCTGCACGGCCGAAACCCTCGCCTGCATGCAGCTCGACGGGTTGAACGCAAGCCTGCCGTTGGGCGTGAACCCGCTGCCGATGCGACGCACGCTGACCACGAGCGGCGCCGCGATCATGATGCCGTTCACGAATCAGGAGATCATGGACGAGCACGGCGTGTTCTACGGGGTCAACGCGCGCAGCGGCAATGCGCTCATGGTCGACCGCACCCGCACCACGATCAACGCGAATGGGTTCATGCTCGGCACCACCGGAAGCGGCAAATCGCAGGCCGCGAAGGCCGAAATGACCGCCTTGTTCCTATCCTGCCCCGACGACGATCTGATTATCGTCGACCCCGAACACGAATACGCGCCCCTGTGCGACGCGCTGCACGGCGCGAGGGTGATCGTCAGCGCCGGTTCAGCCGATCGCATCAACCCGATGGACATCACGCTCGACGCCACGCTGGACGGTGACCCGATCCGCACGAAGGCGAACGCGGTCATCTCCATGATCGGCGCGCTCATCGGCGGCTCCGACGGCTTGGACGCCGCGGAACGCTCCATCGTGGACCGGTGCACGCTGGGACTGTACCGCGAATACCGCAACAATCCCGCCCTGCCGCAGCCCACGCTGGCCGATCTGCACGCCCGGCTCGCCGCCAGCAACGAGCCGGAGGCGCGGGGGCTGGCGTTGAGCCTCGAATCGTATACGCTCGGCAGTCTGTCGGGTTTCGCCGGGCAGACCACCGTGGACATGTCCAACCGGTTCACCGTGTTCGACGTGGCCGCGCTGGAGGGCGAATTGAAGACGTTCGGGATGATGGTCGTGCTCGACCATCTGTGGAACCGGGTCGCCCGCAACCGGAAGACGAACCGGCGCACCTGGATCTACGTGGACGAGTTTCACCGCATGTTCTCCAACAGGTACGCGTCCGAACAGTTCCTGGACATGTTCAAACGCGCCCGCAAATGGGGGCTCGGCATGACCGGCATCACGCAGAACATCGAGGAACTGCTCGCCAGCAAGGAGGCGCGGTTCATGCTTGCCAACTCCGCGTTCCTGCTGCTCATGAACCAGACGCCCACCGACGCGGCGCGACTGGCCGACATGTGGCACTTGTCTCCCGAACTGAAGGAACGGTTGGGCGGTGCGCGTCCCGGCGAGGGCCTGCTCAAGGCCGGCGAGGCGTTCATCCCGTTCGACGGGCGCATCCCGACCGATTCCACGCTCTACCGGCTATTCACCACGAAATTCGGGGAGACCTGATGGTCGAGCTCATGGATCCACGGCGGACCGGCACCGCCGACAAGCTCACCTCATACACCGGCCGTATCCGCGAAGGCGAAGGACTGACGGGCCGACTGCGCTCGACCACGGTCAGGTTCGCCGGCGACGCCGCCGCGCTCGGCCGCAGCACCATGCAAACCGCGACGGGGACAACGGACGAACATGAGGAAAACGGTATCGACCCGGCTGACGCGATCCTTGACGTCGGGCAAGGGCTGCGTTCCGCCGGCCAACTGGTGCCAAACACCGGCAGGCGCGGCGGGCGACGCAACCGGCGGCCGATGACCGTGGAGGAACCATTGGACGATATCGCCGATGCCAAGCCGACCGTGGACGTCTTCGCGGAACCGGCAAACGGCGGACAGACCGTGAACGGTCCAGCTCGTCATACGCCCGTCACGTCGTCATCCGGCACGGCTCCGAATCCCGTTGCCACGTTGAGCAAGTCGGACGGCAGCACCCGCGGCGTCGCACGCCGGCTCGCGCAATCCGGAACAGGCGGGATACGCCGTGCAGGGAACACGGCGAACGGAACGGCCGGAGGCATACGTTTCGCGTCGCCATTGTCCAGATTCACGCCCGGCTCCACGGGCTCCGCGACGCGTGGCACCAGAAATACCGCCAAGGGGGTGGCGAAGGCGGCGGACGGCTTGTCCAACCTCATGCGGGCGGCCGTCGAAGGCTCGCGCAGAATCATGGCATCCGTCGTTTCAGCCGTGACGGGCACAGTCGGCATGCCGGTGTTCCTATTGGCGACGGCCGCGATCATGGTGCTCGCGACGCTCATGGCGCTCCTGTCATGGCTGCCCGGCTTCAACGCCACGCAACAGGGCTGCACCGGCGGCGACTGTTTCGTCACCGGCAGCGTGATCGGCTCGCTGGAACCGCCATTGGTCATGAACGGCAACGATACGGTCGTGAACGTGGACGCGATGGACCTGCCCGAAATCACCTCGTACGAGCGCTGGCAGTGCACATGGTGGGCCGCGTCCCGACGCGAGCAGATCGGCACGCCCGTCGACCCGTGGATGGGCGACGGGCGCATGTGGCGCGCCAGTGCCGAACGATTCGGCTATCCGATCGACAAGGCTCCCCGCCCCGGAGACGTCATGGTCTTCCAAGCTGACACACTCGGCGCGGACGATTACTACGGGCACGTCGCCATCGTCGAGGAAGTCAACGAAGACGGCGACATCATCATCTCCGAAAGCGGCGCCGCAGCAGCCCGCGTCACCCTGCGCACGCTCACCGCGCAGCAGCTTGCGGACAACCGGGCGAACATCGACTTCATCCACTGACCGAACCACATCACGCAAAGGAGCATCCATGAACAATCGAGACCCCAAACGCAATCTGATCATCATTGTCACGGTCGCGCTCATTCCCATTATCCTGCTCGGCGCGGCATGCCTGCGCACGTTCATGCCCGTACGGCATACGGGCGTCCCGATCGTCGTGCGCAACGATCAAAACCGGACGGTCGAACCGAAATCGGATACGACGGTCAACGGGCGGAGGATCGACGTCTATCGTACGGACGAAGCGTGCGTGCTGATGGCGCCGCTCGCCGTACAGGCGTACGTTTCCGACCGGGACGACCGCGACCGGAACCTGAGCAACCTATTCACCGAGGATGCGGAAGGCCTGCAGATACCGGTCGAACGCATACGCCACGATGACGCCGGCTCGCTTGGCAACGGCTACGTGAAGGTCGCCATCAACGACGACGCGGCCGCATGCGTGGTTGAGACCGAGTCCGGCGTGATCTGGGAGGTCTACTACGCGGACTTCGACCGCGACGGCTACAAGGTCAGCAAGATCATCAGCCACGACAGGGAACGCGCCTACGTTCCCGGCACCGACTCCCTGTAACCGGCCACGCGTCACGGAAAGGAACAAGATCATGACCGGTGAACCGTTCAACCTCGGCCCGTCCAGCCTCCCCGCCATCGCCGACGACGAGCCGGGCGAGACCCAAATCCTCGGCATGGATGCTCCGCCGCGACGATGCGAAGGCTCCACGGCCAACATCACCCATAATGCAGACGATGCCATGCCTCTGAACCTCGGACCGACCGAACGCAACGACCGCAACAATGACGAAGACGATGACGGTCATGCCGATGCCGACGGCGGTCGATTCATGTCACGATTCCCGGAAAACGCCGTCAAACCGGCGGTAGCAGGATTGGCCGTCCTGCTACTGGTCGGCGGCGTAATCGCGGGCGTTCGCGTCATCACCGCGACGAATCATGCCGAGCCGACCATTCAACAGCCAGTGCAGGCGGAAGAGGATCGCAAACAAGCGGAACGCCTGCAGGATGCAATGACGATCGCGAAGGCGCTGCTCGAACGCGTCAAGCGCAGTCCCATCGCCGATCAGATCAACCCCAGCCAGCTCGAACAGGCTATGGACGATCAGGACATCGAACGCATGGAAGCATTCACCAAACAACTGGAAACCTCATACGCTACAGCGCTAGACGACACGACCAGTCAGACGTCCAAGACCCTCGGCGAAGCGATCGGCCGAGCCGACAAGCTGCGCGCAGCACCGGAATCCGACGAACATGCACGACTCGACCGGCTTGCCGACACATGGCGCGACAAGACCATCACCGAGGAAAACCTGGCCGATGCCATCGCAGCCGCACGCCAGATCGCCGACCTCGCCGCGACGGTCGACGTGCAGCAGACGAAAGCTGCGGAAGAGGAACGGCAGCGGGAACAACGCGAGCAAGAGGAACGCGAACGGCAGTCCGCACAACAGCAGTCCACGCAGCAACAGGCGACGGCACCGACGCAGTCACAGCAGCCGCAGTATCAGCCTCCCACGCCGCAGCCGGCGCCCTCGTGGAACGTTCCCGGCCAGCAAACAGATCGCCTACCCAACCGGGACGGCAGCCTCTGACGGCAGGCACGGGATCATATGCAAGCGCGAACGCAACCCCGCGTCCCGACCCGGCACCAACCGTCACGTTCCGCTCCAACGCAAGCGGTCGTCCCCGACCCCGCGCCAACGCAAGTTAATCCATCAGACCGTCGGCATATCCCCGATATGCCGACGGCTCGCTCTTTTATCCAGCGGTTGCCTCTCGAATTGAAATCGGCGTACGAGTACTGCTATCTATGCAGACTCCGAATTTACTCCGCAGTACTCTGACATGTACTCCGACATACTCCGACATATACATGTCGGAGTATGTCGGAGTATGTCGGAGTATGTCAGTCTCGACTGTAGTACTGTTTGGGATCACGTAGCCCGGACCCGTGCCAGTGCAACAATCCCTGCTGGGCGAGCTGTTTCAATGTCCTTGCCGCCGTACGCGGATTTACACCGATCTTTTCGGCCAAGCGTTTGGTGGTCACTTTCCCCTCGACCGCGACGATGGCCAAGGCTTCGCGTTCGATGTCGGTCAGTCCGGTGGCGGGCACTTCGGTCTGGTTGACGATGGACGGGGCCGTGTCGTTTTGTTCGTTGAGGTAGGGCACGCGTTGCCGGATGTTGTTGCGCAGGACGAGTTTGACCATGAAGTTGTTGGGTTCGCTGTACTCGGGGTCAGGCAGGCCGAGCTCGGCCATTTCCTCGTACATGCGGTGCACGCCCTCGTTGAGCTCGCGCACCAGTTCGAACGCGGTGAGCACATGGCAGATCTTCGGGTTGCGCGCGTACCGGGTGGTGCGCATGTTCTCCACCGTCACCCGGTTCGGCAACGCTCCCGGACTGGTGATCTCCAGACGGTCGTCATAGATCATGACGCGCGTATGCTCGCCGCGGATCGAATAGTCACGGTGCGCGACCGCGTTCACCAAACCCTCGAACCACGCGAACCGCGGATACTCCGGCACCGTGCGGAACCGGCCGTCATCGCCGAGCACCTGGAACTCGCGCAGCAACGAGCCGACCAGCTGGCTGGCCCGCTCCACGACCTCGGGCAGCGGACCGTCGAACTCCACGTCCTTGACGATGTTCAGACTGCGGCCGGTATGCAGTTCGGTCCCGTCGACCTTGACGACGCGCACGCGCGCCGACGGCAGGAACGCGGCCGGATACTGCGAGAACAGGAGCACGCCGGCGTTCGTCAGATGCCCGTCCGCGAGAAACCCGCGACTGCGCAGCACCCGCTCGTCGGGGATATCCGTCGCGCCGATGGCCTGCTTGTACCGGTCGAACACGTCATGATCGATATCGTCGACGCCCGACCGGTCTTCCGGCTCGTCCTCGAACCAACGCTGCCCCTTGTCGTACTCCAACGCGAGCACCTGCTCACGGTCCAACAGCACGCTGCGATCGTCCTCACGCAGATACACGTCGCCGTTCGACCGTTTCGCGACCACATGGTTCGACGACGGCGACACGTCCAATACGAGGACCAGATCATCCTCGCCGGACGAGTTCACGCACGGGATACGCCGGGCGGCCACCTGCGGGGTGGGCGCGCACTGCGTGATCGGCAGCTGCTCGAACGATTCGACCGGTTTCGCGTTCGCGCGCTTGAAGCCGGTGATCTCGCCGTCGTCCTCGATACCGATGACCAGCTGGCCGCCCGAAGCGTTCGCGAATGCAATCAGATGCCGTGCCACGTCCTCGGGCTTGATGCGCGCGCTCTTGCGATCGAAATACTGGTTCTCGCGCATACGGGCGAACGCCGCCGTCTCGTTGGTCTTCGATTCCATGCGCTTCTCCCCGCCCATTCGCGTTGACATTACCAAGGGCAAGCCTACCCGCATCGGCACGACCGCAGCAAAACACCGGTCGGGAACCCCAGATTCACCGGCATGACCATTTCCATGTCAAACCTGGGATGCCGGTACAGAAAAACCCTTGGAAACGTTGACTTCCAAGGGTTGAACTGTGCCCCCTGTGGGATTCGAACCCACAACCCACAACTTAAAAGGATGCTGCTCTAACCGTTGAGCTAAAGGGGCAACAGCACTAAGATACACACTTCCGCCAGACAATCCAAAAATCGGCGTGGCGGGTAACCGCTGTGCCGGCCAGTAGTTTTTCTGTATTTATGTATGTAAAGAAACAAAGAAACACTACCGACGCGTCCGCCTGCACTGCGCTTAGGGCGCATCACATCGGTATCTTGCGGCTGCGGAACGGTCGGACGCCGCGCAGGATGTAGATGCACTCGTCGGTGGGCAGCAGGCCGAGTTCGTCGGGTTGCATGAGCTCGCGTTTGGTGCGCCGCCAGCTCGTTGTGTATGAACCGTTGATGCCCTTGCTTTCGCTGTCGTCCATGACGTCGATGGTCTGGGAGCCCAATCGTTTGGACACCCATTCGAGCGTGCTGGTTTCGGTGCCGCCGAGGAACAGCATCGAATCGCAGTTGCCGACGATGGTCTCCCAATCGTCGCGGTACATGGCCTTGCCTTGCGCGTAGTTCTGGATGATGACTGAGCAGGAGATGTTGCGGCTGCGAATGGTGGCGATGAGCCTCTGGAAGTTGGGGATGCGACCGACGTTCGCGAACTCGTCGAGGAAACAGTGCACCGGCAGACGATGATCGCCGCCGTCCACATGGTCGGCCTGGTACACGTTGGACTCGAACAGGCATTGGTAGAGGATCGCCGCGAGGAACGAGAACGTGTTCTCCGTGTCTGGCAAGGCGAGGAACACGGCGGTCGGCCGCAATGCGATCTCGTCCAGTCGCATGTCGTCTCCCGACAGGATGCGTCGCACGTTGCCGACTTGCAATGGGGCGAGCCTGACGCCCAGCGAGATGATGATCGACTTCTTCGTCTCGCCGGCTCCCTGCTGAAATTTGCGGTACTGGCGTGCGGCGAAGTCCAAACCCTCCAGCGTCTGCCGTGATTCGACGTCATGTCGGCCGGGGTCTGCGTGGTATTCGGCGACGAGTTCACGCGCCGCGTCGAACATGAGGTCCACGTCGGATTGCATGGTCTCGTCCGCTTCGCTGGCTTCCATCCGGTCGAGCATGTCCGTGACCCGGTTCAGGTCCGGCTCGTCCTCGGCGAACCGCACCCATGCGATGAGCGCGTTCAGCAGGTTGCGTTCGGCGCGTTCCCAGAACCCGTCGCCGTTGCCGGGCTGCCTGTTGTCGCCGGCCGTGTTCGCGATGATGTTTTCCGTCAGGCGCAGAATGCCGGCCTCGGGGTCGGACGGGTTGAGATAGCGCATCGGATTGAACCGGTCGGAGCATTCAAGGTCGATGAGATTCAGACAGTGGATCGCATAGCCTTTGTCGCGCAGCAGCTCGCCGACCGCGTTCTGGATCTCGCCTTTGGGATCGGTGATCGCATACGACATGTTCGCCTGCCGCAGGTTCGGCAGCACATACCGTCTGGTCTTGCCGGAACCGGACGAGCCAATTACCAACACATTCAAGTTGCGTCGTGTCACCCGACCGTCGATGCCCAACGCTTCCGTCGCGGTCATCAGCAGGTCGCGTCGCCCGCCCTGCCGGAACGGACGGATATCGGCCGGCGTGCCCCACTTGGCCGAACCGTGCTCCTCGCCCTCTCGCAGGTCGCGGCGCATCGACCATCGGTATAGCCAGATCAGGCCTATCGCAATCACCGTGCCCAGTCCGGCAATAAGATCGGCTCGGTGCAGGGACAGAAACAGCGGGCGCTCCGCTATCCCGACGAACATCCGGTCGATGATCTCGCTGGCGGACAGGCCGGCCGTCATGTCGCCGCGCACTTGCAGGCACACGCGATTGCCGAGGCAGAACAGCAGGCAGGAGGACAATATCGTCAGGCAGATTACGGGGAAACGCTTCATCGCACCATACTTTCCGTTATTCGCGCACGCTGCTCCGACTGTTTGCGCTGTAGTCGCTCATTGGTACGACGCCTTAGTGATTCCAGCACCATCTCACGGGTAAGCGGTGCAGCATCACGATTCGGTTGAGATGCGGTCTGAGATTCCGTCGTATTCGGCAACGGTTCTGTGACTGCGAGCGGCGTGACGGAGATTCGACGGCCACCGTTTGACGAACCGGCGCCTATGTCCTCCGCCGCTGTTCCTCCTGTCCCAGACGCTATCTCGCGAAAGTTATCCACAGAGTTATCCGCATAGTCGATGATGAGCATGTTCGTTCCGCACCATTCAATGCTGGATGCCTCACGATCTCCGCACAACAGTCGGTCAAGCCGTGTGAGCGTCATCGGCATGTTCCGCTCGATCATGCCGGCTCCTTCCAGTTCATTGACGTGGAGGCGGCGATCATGTCCGCGTTCACCCGAACTTCGGCGTTGGCGATGTCATGGGAGGTGTTGCCGGCGTCGGCCCAGCCGCTTGCCACGATCAGGTCGCCTTGTTCCAGTTGTTGCGCCTTACAGTACGTGGGCATCACGGAGCCGCCCTGCACGATTACCGGCTCGGCCAAACCGTTCGGCATGCGCACGCCGATCCTCAGCTGCACCAGTTGACCGCCTGTGGCGGAAACCGTGAATACCGGGTCGGCGAGGAGTTCGCCGCGTACGATCATGTATCGCTTCGTTCCCATCCTGAAAACTCCTATCTGGTCCGAGGGCGGCCGGGTTTCCGCGTTGCAACCGGTTGCACCGGCTTGCCGGTGAGCTTGCGTTCGATCCGTGCACGGAGTTCCGCGAGCGTGTCACGCCGGCTGACTTTCCGTTCCCCACATCGCGCCGTCGGTTTCGGCGAAACCGGCGCACGCGGCTCCGATGGAGCAGGTTCTGCCACGGTCTGGCGATTGGCCTCATCGGCAACGGTCTCAGTCTCGCCATGTGCAGCCGGTGATGATACGACCGGGGATTGCGGCGGCTGCTCATCGTCCGATATCGGCCGTGCGGATTGTTCCGCCGCGACTGCCGGGGATGCCTCGTCGCGCTGCTCGGCCGTTGCGGTCGGGATACGCGATCCTGACTGAGCGGCATCGGGACGTGTTGGTGATGATTGTTCGGGTTTCACCGGTGCGGGCTCCTGTGGTTCGCCCCGGTCCGGTTCCGTTGCCTGCTGCGGCTGAGTGTTCTCGCTTCCGCGCCGCTCGGCCGGCTGCCGGCCGTCGATCCGCAGTTCATAGCCGACATCCTGCAGCGCCCGCCGCACCGAGTGCGTCACATGATCGAGATCACGTCCCTCGAAATGAATCCACGTTGACTGGCTATCACTCTCCACTGAATACCGCACGCCCGCGCGACGCAGACTGTGCACCACCGCACGTACCTGATGCCGCTCCAACTCGATCGCATGAACGTCACCGCCGGCCAGGCGCTGCAATCGTTTCTCGCTCATCCGCCCGGTATCGCGGCCTCTCCGTATCACGCCACGCATCGCCGACAAGCCGCGCCCGCCCAATCGCAGAAACCAGCCGGCGGTCTTCTCTCCGACCTGCAGTGCGAAACCGCCACCGGCGCGGCCGACTCCCATAGCAATCTGCCGGCCGGTGTCTTCCAATCGTTCCTCGATCATCGTTAATCCTTTCCATGTATGAACCGTCGTCTATTCGGGTCGGCGGATGTGCCGCCGCTGCTTGACATGCTGAGCCTGAGCGCGTACGCGACGTAACGTGTCCAGTTCGCGGGCCAACTCGTCGAGTCTGCGTTCACGCTCCCGCAGTTCGACTGCCGCATCGTCAGACAGCGGCCCGTCACCGTCCGTTTCGTCCGTGTCGCAAGCTGCGACCAACGCCGCCTGAAACGCTTCCCGCTCCGCCTCGATGCGCCGCGTCGTTTCGGCGATCGCATCATCCACCGCGGCGCCACTGGCGGCAAGCCGGCCAGCCGTATTCAACTCGTCCGCCAGCCGGTTCAGCTCATCGAGTCGTCGCGCCTGCATCGCATACCAGCGGCGCTGCGCATCCGATTTGCCGATCGCGACCGTCATCCGCTCATGCACAGCGGACTCCAGCCGTGTGGGCGGGCGGGAGAAGTACCCGTACAGGTCCTCCGCACGCACCTGCTTGGCGTAACGGCCTCGCCGTCCCGTGATGACCTGCAGCGACGCCGCCGGCAGGTACGCGCGATACGTGTCCCCGTCGCGCACGATCCGCGTCAACGGAATCGTAATCAGCAGTCGCCGTCTCGTGCCGGGCAGCCACACTCGCATCGCATTGCCGGTTCGTTCGGCGATCATCCGCCGGTTGAAACTGATCGGCATGACCGTATGCCGGCCGATGCGGGCCATGATGTTCAGCTCGTCGTAGGCGCGTCCCAATTTCACGTCGCGCACCCGCAGTCCGCTCGCCATGTCCGTAAACGTCAAGTGCCGGCCGCGCACGACGACCATCACGCCGGCGCTGTCCAACTCGCGTACGAACGAATCGAAATCGGTGGAGGCGCCTGCGGCCGTATCGATCGCGGCGCGAATACGATCCTTGATCGCGTCGCCCTTCGCCGACGCATACAGTTCCGCGAAGCTCACGCCATGACGGCGCCGCTCTCGCGCAGGTTTCAGCTCGGGCAGCACGTCCAGTCCGGCTTCCCGGCACAACCGGTCGCTGATCTCACGCAGTCTGCTTATCGTGACCCCCGGTTTGGTTCGCATCTTGCGGAACGTCACGTCACTGGTCGCGCAGATGATGATGTGGTTATGCGTGTGCCCGCGATCGACGTGCGTGGCGATCACGTACCGGTACTCGCCGCCGGTGAACTCGTCGGCGAACTGCACACCCAACTCATGCAATTCCCGCGCGGTCACGCGTCGGCTGTCCTCCGGACTGAACGATTGAATCACATGATGCGCAAGCACGCCGTTGGCACGATTCCCGCCAGCTGACTGTTCGACCGTGGCCATCATGCGCCGCGCCAACTCCACGGGATTCGTCGCATCATCGCTGAAGTTCGCCGAGGCCAAAGCGCCATGTTCGGTCTTGTCGGGATTGGCGATATAAGCGATTGCCTTGTGCAGAGTGACGGTGATCTGACTCATGTTGACGACAGCCATCGCGCCGCCTCCACCGCTTCGTCACGCTCCCGACACATGCGCAGCAGCAACGCCGTCAGCTCGCGCTGGCCGTCCAGCACGCGCGCCACGTCGCCGCTCGTGATCAGCCCTGTCGCGTTCGCCACATGGGCGATCTGGTTGATGTTGTTGCCGATACGCGCCATGTCCGCGCGAACCATGCCGGGATCCAATGCGACCGTGACCATGACCGTATGCGCGTCGATCAGCAGTGCGCGGGCATGGGCCGAGAACGACAGGACTCCGCCGCGTGATCGTTTCACCCGCTGGTAGAAACGATTCGCCTCAGCCCACTCGTCGGGAGTAAACGTGACCGTCTTGCGACGGCAGCGATTGGGATGCGAGTCCTGCCAACTCATGGCCATAGCCTATCGGGTCGCGGGTGTCCCGCAGCGGATGACCGGAAGGGAATCCGCGCAACCGTACGTACGGTTGCAATGCTTGCTATTCCCCGACCTGACTCAAAAATCAATCCGGGACCACCACCTGAACACGCCATGACTAACCTCGATTCCTAACGCCGATATCGGCGATTGAACCGCATCGCCACAGCGCTGATGGTCACGCAAGGATAATCACGCTGCAACATAACGACACAGCCAAAGGAGGCGAGGATGGCCGTCGGAAACCGTCGCAAGGAACGCGCCGACTGGGTACGCAAATCACTTGAAGAGTACAGGGCGCAGCTCAAGGAACGGGAGAATCGTACCGCGGCGCTGTACGATGCACTCACCGATTTCACCAGAGCGTTGGACGCCGCGCGACCGATCGTGCAGGACTACACCCGCGACTACGGGGTATCGCGCCGTGAGATCGGCGAACGGTTCGGGCTCACGCAGCGGCAACTCAACGCATTGTTTGAACCGTTGATTGATGCCGACTCGAAGGCAAATGACGTTAAGCCACAAACATCCGAGACAACTGTGACTCCAAGCGGGCCAGAATCACAGTCCAAGTCTGTTGCAGTCATTGCCACGGAATCAGTTGTATCGGCAAACCATGCCACGGGCGATAAACAACCGCCAAGTCTAGGAATCCTTGGCCATCCTATTGATTATTCCGATGCCGGAGATTCACGCAGAGATTATGAACCTTCCGAAAACGGACCATTCATATATTGATGTAGTTGCCTGCGTCAAAGAACGATGGAGCCCTGTGCCACTCGTCCCATACCGATGTGCTTGACGCCGTTTACAGTTCCATTAGTAGTTCGTCAGTAGTTAATCATTTCGAGTTCCGGTCCCATGTCCTCGGTTTGGGTGAGACCGGTCTCGTGGAAGCCGATGTGCCGGTAGAAGCCCTGCGCATTGGCGTTGAACCCGGCGACCCACAACGCGAGCCGGTCATTGCCGGTGGCCTGTTTGCCCGCTTCGACTAGCATGCGTCCGACGCCGTGCCGATGCCGGTCTTGCAACACGTACAATGAGGCCAGTTCCGCCGCTTCGGGACGGTCGATCGGCGGACGCGGCGTGCGCAGCAGTTCCGCGAACCCGATCACATGATCGTCGCCAAGCGCCACTAGGGTGACCTGATCGGAGTTCTTGGCGTGGGCTTCGGTGAGTTTCAACGCGAACTGCGGGGTGATGGCATCCACGATCTCCTGCGGAATCTTGCCCTGGTTGAGTTCCCGCCATGTTTGCGACTGCACTTGCGCCTTCTCCTCGAACCATCGAGGTTCGATCGGAGCGATACGAATCGTCATGCCTATCCTTCCTTCTGAATATCTTCATATGTTCGATTCCAGGTAATGCCTTTTTGCGTCGAAATTCGCGATGGTGCCGCATGCGACAAGCCAAGCAACAAGCATGGCGGCAAGTGCAAGAAGCATCCACCACCAGATCATGTTCATGGTATTAATGTCACGGGTTGCAATCATGCCGACCAGTACGTCTAATGGCATCAGAGTGGTCAGAACACCACAGCCGAGGAACACGAACGCATACTTGCGGTGTATGTATTCCCATGTTTCGTCCGAGGCGATGGTCCAGCGGGTCTTGATGCCGACCTGATAATTCCTCTCCAATTGACCGTTCTTCGCGAACCCATACATGGAGAAGCACCACCGGACTATCGGCAGGAATAAACCGATCAGACAAAGAAGCATATCTCGAATCCTTTCAGACATTATGTCGTTTACGGGGCGCTTGCACGGCGGCGACACCGAACACGGACTGCACACAGAACAATCCCGTGAGGAACACCAACACGGCGGGACGGTATGCACGATAGAAATCAACCATGTCCGGTTGTGCATATGGCATAGCGATGGTGTACGCACAACCAGCAAGCAGGGCAACGAGCAACGAACCGATCAGCAGTGCGATGACGGTGAAACGCAGTCGTCGCCGGTCTTCGCACGCATGCGCAAGCCAGCGAAACGCCAGCGTGATGCAAATGCTAACCAGCAGGTAGCACAATAGCCCGTATGTGGGCAGCATATCGATGATAAGCAGATACTTCATGGAAGATCCTTTCAGATCAGACATTCGAAGAAATGCCATTCCGAGGAATCAGCATCACGGATGATGACCAGCGTACCGCTCTCGTTGTCCATCTCCCTATGAGGCTGATCGTACAGATCATCAAGTCGTGTTCCCAGATCCAATTGCAGAGTCGCATTCGCTTCCTTGACCATGCGTATGCTCTCCTGTGGCAATCGACCGCCGGAATACTCTCTGCCGTCCAGAATGGTGCCGTTAACTTTTAAGTTATACCGGTTTGATAGGAGCGTCAAAACAGTTTGATGATTTGTCGATAGGAGGATGGGCGACTCTCTTCCATCGGCGTGTCGGGTCGAAACGCTTATAGATGAAGCGTTTTATCAATAGGGTCGTATTTCCTACGATGTGCTTGTTGACAAGGTTGATTTTTGGTGATCTAATATAACTATCACATTGATCAAACGCTTTAGCAAAGAAGCTAAGGAAATGAATAATACGATCTTCTATAAACCGGCCGAAGGATGGGTGGGCGACGTCATTCCCTACTGCGAAGGGGAGGAGTTCCATCTGTTCTACCTACATGAGCGTAGGGAATCCCCACGCGAGGGAATGAGCTGGCGATTGGTGACGACCAAGGACTTTGTGCATTATGAGGACCGCGGCGATCGTTTGGTGCACGGCACGGCTCAGGATCCGGATTTCAACGCGTATACCGGCAGCGTAGTCAAAGACCATGATGGTCGTCATCACCTGTTCTATACCGGTCATAATCCACGTCATTGCGGTGACAACGGTCTGCCCCTGCAGCGGGTGATGCATGCGGTGAGTGAAGACGGCATGGCGACATGGCATAAGATTCCTGCGGATATCTTCGGCGCTCCCGTAGGGTATGAGCAGAGCGACTGGCGTGACCCGTTCGTGTTCTGGGATGAGGAATCGAAGATTTGGCGACTGGTGCTCGCTGCGCGGCATACGTCCGGTGCCGATCGAAGGCGCGGCGTGGTCGCCCAGTGCGTATCCAAGGATCTGTCTCGCTGGGAGATAGCGGAACCGTTATGGGATCCCGGTCGATATATTACGCAGGAATGCCCGGATGTGTTCTTCTGGAACGGCTGGTGGTATCTGGTGTATTCGGAGTTCTCAGACGCTTTTGCGACGCGTTATCGTATGTCCCGTTCGTTGGAAGGGCCGTGGGTCGCTCCCTCGAGCGGCAAGGACAGCGTGGACGGTCGGGCGTTTTACGCGGCCAAGACCGCGCAGCGCGACGGTCGACGATTGTTTTTCGGCTGGATCCCCAGCCGTATCGGGGAATCCGATGAGGGTGCCTGGCAATGGGCCGGCACCATGTCGGTGTCGGAGGGAACACAGAACGCAGACGGTTCGTTGTCGTTCCGTATTCCCCATGAAGTCAAGTCCGCCTTCTCCGATCTGATGTGGAACGACGTGGGGAACCATGCCGTGGGGCGCTCGGACGGATATGATGCGAAGATGTTCGACCTCGATGTGCCACGATGCGCGTTGCTGCACGGCACGTTCGAGATCGGCGAGGATCGTGCCGATGCCGGAGTGATCGTGAAGGCCAGCAAGGACGGCGACCTTGGCCATATCATCCGGTTTGAGCCCAAGCGTAGCCGTATGGTGGTGGATCGGTGGCCGAGACCTCGGACCGGCGGCGAGCAATGGCAGATTTCCGGTGATGTTCCCTTTGCCGTCGAATTGGAAAGACCGTGCGATCTGCCGGTGGGAAGGCATGAATTTGACATCATCATCGAAGATGATATCTGCGTAGTGAATCTCGATCAGGATGTCATGTTGAGCACGCGTCTGGAAACATCATGGGGATCATCGTTCGGCGTGTTCTCCAATGACGGCGTAACCCGCTTCTCTGATTTCGCGGTCCTCACCAGGAATACGGAAGAGACGAAGTAAAGGTTCCCGGCAATGGCCGCGTTCCTTGGAAAGGGAGGTGCCGCTACCCCTACGTAGACATCAGGCGATACCGGTCGTCTCGAACAACATCCAACCACATACATACTCGTAAACAACAAATCTGATCAATCAATGGAGATGATTACGATGCGAACCATGAAAACGCTGGCCGTATCCGTATTGGCCGCTGCTGCGCTGGTACTGTCCGGGTGCGGAACCAGTACGTCCTCAGTGAAACCGGACGATGTGAATCCCGAAGGCGAGATCAAACCGCACGAGATATCGTGGCTGCTGTCCCGCCCGGTGGACGGTGGCGTGATCACGGCGATGAAGCAGATCGCCGCGGACTACGCGAAGGATCACGAAGGATTTGAGCTGAAGTTCATCACCACGCCAGACCGACCGTCTTACATCCAGAAACTGGAGACGCTTGCCGCCGCCAACAAGTTGCCGGAGCTCTTCGACATCGATGCCACGCCGTTCGCCGCGAAGCTGGCGAAGAAAGGCAGCATGGTGGACGTCGAGGCGATGCTGAAGGACATGGGTCTGTACGATGACTATCGCACGTCCGCCTTGGACTACCAGCGTTTTGATGATGGCTCGTTGTATATGGTGCCGTTTGAATCTCAGGTGGAGGTGTTCTTCTACAACAAGGCGCTGCTCGCCAAGGCGGGAGTGGACATCCCCAAGACGCTTGACGACATACCTCAGATGTGTGCCGCGCTCAATAAGGCCGGTATCACTCCGATCACCATGGACGGCCAGGATATGTGGCCGCTGGAGAGGTTCATGGCCTACTACCCGTTCCGGGAGAGTGGCAATGACTACATCAAGAAGCTCAAGAAGGGCGAGGCCAAGTTGTCGGATGAGACCGGCCGGAAGGCCGTGCAATGGATGGCCGACCTCGGATCGTCGGGCTGCTTCCAGGAAGGCTTCTCCTCCACTGGATATGCGGATGCGCAGGCACTGTTCACTTCCGGTAAAGCGGCGATCTACAACACCGGCTCGTGGGATCTGCCGACGCTGGGCACCGAAGATTTGGACGCCTCGGTGCGCGATCAGATCGACTACTTCCTGCTACCGGTCACCGATGGAGGTGCCACAACGCAGAACGAGTATGTTGCGCCGTCCGGTATCGGCATGGCCGTCAACACCAAGGGATATGACCCGCTTGTTCGCGACTTCCTGAAGTATGCGCTTGAGCAGTACCCGAAGGTGTATGGAGCCACCGGCCAGGTCAACCCCACTACCGGTGATGGCACCACGCTGCCAAGCAATGCCACGGATCTCTACCAGCGCGTGGTGGATGAATCGGACAATGTCGGCGATGTTACCGCGATGCCGTGGGACACTCAGCTTGACTCGACCTCGAACACCCGACTCCAGCAGGAACTGGTGCTGCTGGTGCAGGGCGATGTGAGCGTGGACGAGTTCATCGACACGATGGACGGAGTCATCGCTGAGAACGGTCCGAAAGCCTTCGCCGAGTAACGCTCGCGAATATATATGTCGGCAGGGGATGGCCGGTTACCCAAAGCACTGCCATTGCAACGGTCATCTCCCGCCGCCTTCCAAGATTGCAAGGAGCCTCCATGCTGCCGTATCGTTCGAAAAAATCAGTGTTGATATTCCTTTTGCCGCCGTTGCTGTTCTATGGCCTCGGTGTGCTGATGCCGGTGATCCAGTCGCTGTTTCTCAGCTTCTTTGAGTGGGACGGCATCAGCGACATGCAATTCGTCGGTCTGGGTAACTATGCCAAGATGTTTGCTGGTGACGCGGTGTTCTGGCAAGCGTTCGGCAACTCCATGATCTACATGATGATCTGTCTGGTATTGCAGCTCGGTGGCGCATTACTGGTCGCCACATTGCTCATGCAGCTCACTCGTGGCCGTGAAGTCATCAAGACGCTGTACCTGTTGCCGGCGGTGATCTCGACCGTCGCCATCGGTTTCCTGTTCCAGCGCATCTATTCGATGGATCCGGTGGGCCTACTGAACCGGTTGCTGCAAGTGGTCGGGCTTGGTGATCTGGCAAGGCCGTGGCTGTCCGACACCCATACGGTGCTTGCGGCAGTGTCCGTCCCGGAAGGCTGGCGGTTCTCCGGTCTGTACATGCTCATCATCTACGCCGCGTTCATGTCGATCCTGGCCGAGATCGAGGAGGCGGCCAAACTCGACGGTGTCAACGAATGGCAGCTGTTCGCCAAGATTCGTTTCCCGTACATTCGGCCGGTGTGGATCACCACGGTGGTCATGGCCGTGACATATGCGTTGCGTGGCTTCGATATCCCCTACCTGCTGTCGAATGGCCGCCATGGGCAGCTCGTGACCACGTACATGTACCGTACCGCGTTCACGAACACGAATTACGGGTATGCCAGCGCGATGTCGGTGTTCATCGTGGTCGAATGCCTGGTCGCGGTCGGATTGATCTTCGGACTGATGAAAAGGAAGGTGGACGAATGACGGGTGTGGAATCGTTGCCGAGCATGAGATCCTGGTATAAGCAATCCTTCAATAACGTGGAAGGATATCGGCATCATCGGCGTATCACGGTGCATCGTATTATCACGTGGGTGCTGATCGCGATCATCATGGTAATTCAGGTGTATCCGCTGCTATGGCTGTTCATCACCAGCGTGCGCACGGAGCATGATTTCGCTGCGGGGGATCCGTTCGGCATACCGCAGCAGTTCACGCTCGATAATTATGCACGTGCCTTTGAATCGGGAAACCTTGGTCGGTATATCCTGAACAGCGTCATCGTGACCTTCGGCTCGAACTTCTTCATCGTGATTCTCGGCATGATGGCGGCATACGCTTTGCAAGTGCTGCGATTCAAGGGCGGCAAGATTATCCGCATGATCTTCATGATGGGCATCATCGTGCCCGTGCAGATCTCGCTGGTGCCGTTGTTCATCGATTATTCGCAGGTCGGTCTACTGGATACGTATTGGTCGATGATCATCCCGCTGGCCGGTTTCTCGATACCGATGTCGGTGTTCCTGTTCAGCTCGTTCTACCAGTACATTCCCTCGGAGACCTATGAGGCCGCATCGATCGACGGCGCCGGCCCGTACCGCATCTTCGCGCAGATCACACTGCCACTGTCGCTCAACACGATCGTGACGGTGGTGCTGGTCAACAGCATCTTCATCTGGAATGAATTCATCTTCGCGAACACCTTCGTGCTAACCGATGATCTGAAGACCATTCCGCTTGGCTTGCAGAACTACATCGGGGCGATGGGCAACACGGACTGGACTGCTACTTTTGCCGCCGTTTGTGTCACAATTACACCATTGATGTTGGTGTTCCTGGTCTTGAACAAGGCTATGATCCAAGGCCTGGAAGGTGGCGCGACCAAGGGATGATCGATGGCAGTGCAGCGAATAGCAGACCCCGCATCTGAGAACTCGCGGGAGCGGAAGAACGGGAAACGTTCCTCCGTGACGTTGAAGGATGTGGCCGCGGCGGCCGGAACCTCGGTATCCACGGTGTCGTTGGTCATGAACCATAAGCCGGGCGCGCGCATCGGCAAGGACGCGCGCGCCCGAGTGCTCAAGGCCATCGATGAGTTGGGATATCGGCCGAACACCCTGGCGCAGGGACTGGCTCGCGGACGATCGAATTTCATCGGTCTGGTGGCGGATTCCATCGCGACGACACCGTTCGCGGGACAGATCATCCATGGCGCTCAGGAAGAGGCCTGGAAGCGTGGATATGTACTGTTGATCGCCAACACCGAGGGCGACCGTGACCTTGAGCGTCGTGCCATCGAGGAATTCATGGAGCACAACGTCAGCGGTGTCATCTACTCGACGTGGTACCACCATGAGATCACCATGCCGCCGGAGCTGACGCAGGTCACCACGGTACTGGTGAATTGCAGCGATCCGAACAGCGAGGTCACGGCGGTGGTCCCGGATGAATTCCGTGGCGGCAAGGCCGCGGCGCAGATGCTGATCGATGCCGGGCATCGGCGAATCGCCTTTGTGAATTCGACCAGCATCTCACCCGCCCGAACGGGGCGACGCGCCGGATATCTTGCGGCACTTGAGGAGGCTGGCATCCCCGCGGACGAGAGTCTGATGTTCGACACCATGCCGTATCAAGAAGGCGGCATGCGAATCGCCGAGCAGGTGGTGCAGACCGGGGCGACCGGTGTGTGCTGTCATAATGACCGTGTGGCCATGGGATTATACGATGCGTTGCGTGATCGTGGTCTGCGGATCCCCGATGATCTTTCAGTGGTCGGGTTCGACAACCAGGAGGTCATTGCCGCGCATATGTCGCCGCCGTTGTCAACGGTGCAACTGCCTCATTATGAGCTTGGCGTGGTCGGGGTGAAGATGCTGCTGGAAGACGTAGAATCCCCCGATCGTGCGGGATTTTCGAGAACCATCCGCATCGACTGTCCTCCGGTGATGCGCGATTCCATACGTCGGCTGTGACACGGATGGGCACCCTGCATGGTCAATCTTTATACATCCGATGTGACATGGCTTCGTGTCCTGCTTTCCAATCGCGGTTCATCTTGTTTGGCGACAGAAAAACGTACACAGGACACGGGCCATGCCCCTATCTCAAGGCCAGACCAAAGTGCGCAAGAATTCGGGCGTTAGGGGCTGCGGACATTTTCTTGGAGATAATCACGCAGCCATTCCTTGGCTTTGACGGTATTGTACCGGGCTCATCCAACCAAGCGACTGTTTGATGCGCTCGTGGTTGTACCAGCGTATGTACTCATCGACCAAGGCGAGCACCTCGTTGCGGGTGTGTTCCTCCCACTTCTCGGGGTAGACCGCCTCGGTCTTCATCCTGCCGAAGAATCCCTCCGCGGCCGCGTTGTCCGGCGAACAGCCCTTCGCGCTCATGGAGCGCGTCAGCCCGAAGCGTTCCATGAGCCCGAGCCATCCGGGCCACCGGTAATGGCATCCACGGTCGGAATGCACCAGGGGACGCGCGTTCCCTGGCAGCGTCGAGGCCGCTTTCTCCAGCATCCGGTTGGCCAGCTCCGCGTTGGGGCTGAAGCCGGCGGTGTATGCGACGATCTTGCCATCGAAGCAGTCGATCATCGGCGAGAGGTACACCTTCCCGTCCCTGGCCTTGATCTCGCTGATGTCCGTCAGCCACTTCTCGTTCGGACGCTCGGCCGTGAAGTCCCGGTCGACGAGATTGGCGGGAGCCGGCGTCGTCTCGCCCTCGTAGGAACTATACCT
>NZ_JAFEJT020000016.1 GCF_018555435.2 Bifidobacterium amazonense | reverse complement strand
GAACCCGGAAGCTAAGGCCTGGCACGGCAATGGTACTGCACCCGATAGAGTGTGGGAGAGTAGCACACCGCCGCATTCACACTTGATGAGGACCCCGGTCGAGCCACACGGCTCCCGGGGTCCTTTCTCATACCCACACAACACAACGACGAACCAAGCGACGAAAAACACCCAGCCGGAACACCGCCAGCAAGACAAAAACACCACGCATATTCAACAACTACACCACTTGTTACGGTTACTACCATGCATTACTTTGTCCCCAAACGCTGCACCGAGTCGAACAAGATCATGTATCACGACAAGGCGCAGGCTCAACAAGCGGCAGACCAAAGCCTGCGCGAACGCGGTGCGGAACTGTGGGTATATCGTTGCGAATACTGCGGTACGTGGCATCTGACCCATCGTGACCCGCGTAACAGTTATCGTGTGGTGCCGCTCAACCAGCAACTCAAGCCGCACTCACGCAAGAAAGGCTACAAGCCGCGCCGCCGATAGCGGGTGACGTGACGATCCGGCATCCAGGGACGCGATGACATGGCTATACGCACATCGATACGTAGACACAGCGTCTCGCATACACACAACCACGCTGGTTTTGTCAAGTCGTGGCTGGCCGACGAACAAGCATTGAAGCAATGCACTACGCGACGGTCATGCCGTATATCGTCGCACGATCGACGGCGGCAAACGTAACGTTCACCGCGAGTGCACAACGAGTGCGCAACGGGCACGCGATCAGTCGTTCCTGCGACGATGGCGACGATCGACGATCGCCTGCGAGCCGCGGTCCGACAGCTGCGACACAGCCGCGCCGACGGCCGCCGACAGCGCCGAGAACAGCACGCTCATCATCAGGCTTTCCTTTTCATCGACCACGCCGTCGCCAAACGAACCTGCGCCGGCCTGCGACGCAGCCTTGCGATTGCGGCCCAGACTACGGTTCCACGCGAACGTGAACAGTTTGCCGGCGACGAAACCGGCGACGGACGGCAGAGCGAACTTCAGAAACTTGTCGCCAAGGGAATCGGGGTCGTTGATTCGCTTCGCGCGCATGGCATCCACCTTCTCGTTGATCCTGTCGAACACGGCGATGATCTGATCGGCGGTCGACTCTGCCTGAACATCGGTCATGGTCAACATTATTTGGCGAGGTAGCGACGCGCGTGCGGGCGCGTGCGGGCGCGCGTGCAGACGTGCGCAGCTACGAATCGCCGTTAGGCGAAGGACCGAGACAGTGCACCTACACGTGGCGAGATACGGAAAACCGCATCGGAAGGGCTATGCGAGCGCTTGGAGTGCACCCACACGTGGCGGGATACGAAGGGCCGTCGGTGCGCGCACTTCAGTCACGCGTCCGGCACGAGCCCAGCTGTCCGCACAACCCAACGCGGACGGCTCCCGCCTCGGTCACGCATCCGTACACGAACGCCTACGGCAAAAACGAAGCAAACGATGCGAAACCCCGACGACGTGAGTAGAGTGGGGCGTATGAGTCAAACGAACAGTGGCAAGGCGGCCGCAAACGGACCAACCGGACAACTGGTACTGCTGCGGCACGGGGAAACCGCATGGAGCGTCTCAGGACAGCACACGGGCCGCACGGACATCCCATTGACCGAAACCGGCGTGCGACAGGCGCAGGATGCCGGCAAACGTATTCGCAGCCTGTTCCCCGAAGGGTTTGACAACGACTGCATGTTCGCCAGCCCGCTCAAACGTGCGCAGCAGACCGCGCGTCTGGCCGGATTCGAACCGCAGACGCTGCCCGCGTTGGCCGAGTGGGATTACGGCCGTGCGGAGGGCCGTACACGGCAGACCGTGGCGCAGATGCACGGCGGATCGTGGGACGTGTGGCGCGACGGTCCGGACGCGCTCGATCCGTCCATGGAAGGCGAATGGGAGGAGACGCTGCCGAACGGAGAACGGATCACCGTACGCAATGGCGCCGGCGAGTCGCTGCAGGACGTGTACGAGCGCGTGCAGCTGGCCATCGACCAGGCGATGCCGTTGCTGGAAGACGGCCGCAACGTGCTGTTCGTCGCGCACGCGCACGTCCTGCGCATCCTCACGTCCCGTTGGCTGGGCGTCGAGCCGCAGTTCGCACGTTTGCTGCGGCTCGACACCGCGCACTACTCGATCCTGTCCGTCTACAAGGGCGATCGCGTGATCGAACGCTGGAACTGCTGACGAGCCGTTGACGTACGCTGCCAACGTATGTCGATCGACAACATGCGCACTGCGGCGAACGCTGGCCGGTGACGTGCACGACATCACCGATATCGTGCACGTCGCAGCCGGCGTTCGCCGCCGTTTGCGTTCGTCGGCCAGCCTCGTGTCGCGTCCTCGTGCGTTCGTGCGCGTATGACGTCTGCGCGTAGTCTGCGCGTATGACGTCAATGACGCGCGCTACTGCAGCAGCCAGACGGACGCGTCGGACGGCAGAAGGCCGTCGACCAGCGGCACCGACGCGAGCACCGGTTCGCCGGACGGCAGTTCGATCGCGTCCGCACCGAAATTCGTGACGCTGACGAGCGCACGGCCGTCGTCGTCCGTGCTCGGCCGGCGGTAGGCGATCACGTCGTCGCCCATGTCCAGCCAGTCGAACGTCGACGTGTCCGCAGTCGCCGTCAGCAGGCCGGCGCGCAGCGACAGCACGCGACGGTACAGATTCAGCATCGACTCGGGATCCCGCTCCTCGGCGTCCGCGGCGTAGTCCTTGTACCACAGCGGCTGCGGCAGGTGCGGATCGGCCGCATGCGATCCATCCGGACGCGTGGCCGGCGAGAAGCCGAACGAGGCTCCCGTGCCGAACGCATGCTCGGACCGGGGTTCCGGCGACCAATTCGCCACAGCCGGCACATCCGTCGAATCCCACGGCAGCGGCACGCGGCAGCCGTCACGGCCCTTGTCGGTGAAGTTACGCAGCGTGTTGAACGGCGTCGGATCCTCAAGCCGGTCCCACGGAATGTCCGCGACCTCCGGCAGGCCCAGCTCCTCGCCCTGATACACGTACACCGAACCGGGCAGGCCCATCTCCATCAACACGGCGGCACGGGCGCGGCGCGCGCCCAGCTCGCGATCCTCCTCATACGAACCGCCGTTGCGCAGCAGCCAATCGTGCGCCAGCTGGTGATACGGCGCGCGCGTGACCTGCGGCAGGCCGTAACGCGACGGGCTGCGCGGCACGTCGTGGTTGTTCATCACCCACGTCGTCGTCGAATCGCCGGTCTCGGCCGCGGAATCCAGCCCCTCGGCGATCGCCGCGCGCATTTCGGCCGCGTCCCAGTTCGCCTTCGCGAACTCGAAGTTGAACACCTGGCCGAGCTCGTCGGTGCTCGCATACAGATGCTGATGCTCAGGCACCACCCACGCCTCGCCGACCGCGAACCGCGGCGGATCGTACTCGTTGAAGATCTCGCGCCACTCACGGTAGATGTCGTGCACCTCGGGGCGGTCCCACAACGGGCTCAGACCGTCGCTGGACAGCGCGTTCTGCACGCTGTCGGCCGGCTGGTCGGCGAGCGGGACGCTGTCGAGATCCTTGGCGAGACCGTGCGCCACGTCGATGCGGAAGCCGTCCGCGCCGTGGTCGGACCAGAAGCGCAGCGTCTTCGCGAACTCCTCGTGGATGTCCGGATTATCCCAGTTGACGTCCGGCTGCTCCTTGGTGAAGATGTGCAGATACCACTGGCCGTCCGGCACGCGCTCCCACGCGGGGCCGCCGAACATGGCCTGCCAGTCGTTCGGCGGCAGTTCGCCGTTCGACCCACGGCCCTCGCGGAAGATATACCGGTCGCGTTCGGGGGAGCCGGGAGCGGCCGCGAGGGCGGCCTGGAACAGCTTGTGCCTGTTCGACGTGTGATTCGGCACGATGTCGACGATGATCTTGATGCCGGCCTCGCGAGCGGCCGCGGCCATCGCGTCGAAGTCGTCCATGGTGCCGAGACGCGGGTCGACGTTGCGATAGTCGATCACGTCGTAGCCGCCGTCCGCGAGATCGGACGGATAGAACGGGCTCAGCCAGATTGCGTCCACGCCGAGCGTTTTGAGATACGGCATCTTCTCGGTGATGCCGGCGATGTCGCCGAGGCCGTCGCCGTTCACGTCCTTGAAGCTGCGCGGGTAGATCTGGTAGACGACCGCCTGCTTCCACCAGTCGTCGCGTGTGTTGTTCGACGTCATTGGAGTCTCCTTCCAGCGGGTCTGCTGCGGTTTCGTCGCGTTCGCGCCGTGGTTGCGGCGGCGGTTTTCGGCCGTGGCTTGTGGCCGCGGTTTGTGACCGGGACTGCGGCTGTGGCAGCGCCGTAGCCGTGACCGTGGTGGGGCGGCTGCTTGTAGCCGTGGTCGCGATAGTGGCTGTGGCCGTGGGTTGCGACCGTGCCGCATTGAGTCGCGTTGTGCCGCGTTGTGCCGCGTTGCGCGTGGGCGCGCGTCCCGTCCTCATGCAAACGATAGCAGAAGGGATTGGCGACCGGTCGGATGCGAACCGGGGACGTTGGGTCGGGATGGGGATACTCGGCGGGGCTGCCGGATCGTGACTGTCGGATCGCGCTCGACGAGCGGGCGTGCAAAGCGGTGTGCGAACCGTGCGGAATGGTTGTATACAAGGCTGGCCCCGCGTTGGTGAGTTGGTGAGGGATGGTCCGGCTTGTCGGATCAGGCTTGCCGGATCAGGGATAAATCAGTGGTTCCCCTGACCGTTGCGCCCGTTGCGGCATGGCAGTATGAAGATATGAGACTTTTGGGCAATATCGTGTGGCTGATTTTCGGCGGTCTGCTCCTGTCGTTGGGCTGGGCGATCGTCGGACTGGTGCTATGCGTGACGATCATCGGCATCCCGCTGGGCATACAGGCGTTCAAAATGGCCGAACTCACGCTCACCCCGTTCGGTAAGACCGTGGTGTATCGGGGCGGCGTCGGATCCACGCTGGCGAACATCGTGTGGATGGTGCTGGTCGGCGTGTGGATGGCGCTCGGGTATGTGGGTGCCGGCTTGGTCAACTGCCTCACCATCATTGGCATCCCGTTCGGCATCCAGTCGTTCAAGATGGCCAAACTGGCGCTGTGGCCGTTCGGCGCGGACATTGTGTCGCTGTGAGTGCTGCCATACTGCCGTGCGATGAGAGGGTCTGATTTTCGCTGCGATATCGCGCGACACGCCGAAGATTGCGTGACTGATGATATGGGTGTATCTTAATCGATTGTCTGCGAGTGTGGCGGAATGGTAGACGCGCTGTCTTCAGGTGGCAGTGAGTGTATGCTCGTGGGGGTTCAACTCCCCCCACTCGCACGCAGGGAGAAAGCCCCGAATCGTTGGAATATCAACGGTCCGGGGCTTTTCTGTATCTGTCGGGCGCAGGAAGACCCTACGCAAAATGTTTAGATTTCCCCACATTCCTGTCCGGTTGGCCCGTCGGCCCGCCGTTGGAGGCCGGGGTGGCGGCGGATGTGGGGAAACAGGCAGCATGAACAGGCCTTGGCGGAACCACGGACATGGCCCGATGACGAAAGTGGGGAAATGGACAGCATCAAGCCCGCCGATGACGGGCGTTCATACTGCCTGTTTCCCCACTTTCGGCTCGATATCCTGAATGTGGGGAACCAAGCAGTACGAACGGGATCGGAAACCGGCGTGTCGCGTCGCAATTTCCCCACTTTCGGATACGGGCGTGCGTAAAAGTCTCATTTTCCCCACATTCGGATATCTTCCGTTGCGGGCGGTCGGCCCGAGACGGCCCGAGACGGTCAGGCGCAGTTGTTGAATCACCCAGACACTCACCCCAGCAGCGCGGCGATGATGAAGATGAACACGGGGGAGGAGAGGGTGCTGAGCAGGATGCCGTCGCGGGCGAGGCGCGTGCCCGCATCGTAGCGCGACGCGTAGTTGTACACGTTCTGCGCGGTCGGCAGCGCGGCGAGGATCACGCACGCGTACAGGTCCGTGCCGCGGAATCCCATCATGAAATAGGCAAGCAGGAACGCGGCCGCCGGCATCACCGCATTCTTCAGCAGCGCAGCCGTAATCGTCGCCGCATAATCGGCGCCGGCTCCGAACGGCTTCGTATTGCGCAACGACATGCCGAACGCCGTCAGAATCAGCGGTACCGACGATCCTCCGACGATATTGATCGGATCGTACAGATAATCCGGCACGACGAACCAGCCGACATGGTCGCTGATCGCGGACGTGACGATGCCCAGCAGCACGCCGATCAGAATCGGCTGATGCAGCGGCTGGCCGACGATCGTGCGTACGCTCACCGTGTCCTTGGACGACAGGTCGAGCATGGTCAGCGCGACCGGCGTGAACAGGATGCCCTGGATGAGCACGATCGGCGTGACCGCGGTCGGATCGCCGAGAATGTACGTGGCGATGGGCAGGCCGATATTGTTCGCGTTCATGAACATGGAGATGAGCACGCCGATCGTCGCGTCGGCGAGTTTCAGCCGGAAGCATGCGGCGTTGATCGCGAGAAATATCGCGCCCGTGATCGACGCGCACAGGATCGCGACCAGGACGCCCGTCTTGAACACGTCCGCAAGATGCTCCTTGGACAGCAGCGCGAACATGAGGCACGGCGTGGACACGAAATAGCTGAAACGATTGAGCACCATCTGCGCGGTCGGGCCGCCGATCTGGCAGCGCGCGGCGATATAGCCGATGAGAATGATGATGCCGATGACGCAGAACCCCTGCATCGCCGCGATAAGACCCATACGCTCCTCCGTTCCCCGCATCTCGGGCGGCTCTCCGAACGGTGCTTGCCGAACGGTGCTTGCCGAACGGTGCTCTCCGAACGATACTCATTATGCGCAATGCCGCGCGCGTCCGCCCGGCGCCGGCGACGATAATGGACGACATGATGAACGCGAATTTCGACCCGCTCTCCCAGCGCTACCCCTCCCAACGATTCCCGATCTACGCCGACCGGGCCATGGTCAACTGCTCCGAACCGCAGGCGTCGGCCGCCGGTCTGCAGGCCATCCTCAAAGGCGGCAACGCGTTCGACGCGGCCGTCGCCGCAGCGGCCGCGCTCACCGTCGTCGAACCGACGTCCAACGGCCTCGGATCGGACGCATTCTGCATCGCATGGAGCGCTCGCGAGCAGCGACTGATCGGCCTCAACTCGAGCGGTCCGGCGCCGCAGGGCATCTCCATCGACCGGGTCATCGCGGACGGCAACGTCACCGCGGACGGCCATATGCTGCGCTTCGGCTGGACGCCGGTCACCGTGCCGGGCGCGCCCGCCGCATGGGCCGCGCTGAACGAACGCTACGGCCGGCTCACGCTGTCCGACGATCTCGCGCCGGCCGTCGACTACGCGCGCAACGGCTACGCGGCGAACCCGAACCTTGCGTACTGGTGGAAGCGTTCGGCCGACGCGTATCGCCGGGAGAACGCCGGCGGCCGATTCGACGACTGGTTCCGCACGTTCACGCGCGGTGCCGACCAGCGCACGCCGCAGGCCGGCGACGTCGTCACGCTGCCGGATCATGCCGACTCGCTGGCCGAGATCGGCGCGACGAACGCGCGCTCGTTCTACGAGGGCGATCTGGCGCGTGCGATCGACGCGGCAAGCCGTGCGGCCGGCGGATACCTGCGCTACGACGATCTGGCCGCGTTCCGTCCGCGCTGGGTCGATCCGATGCGCCTCGACTATCGCGACGGCTGGCAGGTGTGCGAGATCCCGCCGAACGGACAGGGCATCGTCGCGCTTATGGCGCTCAACATCCTGCGCAATTTCGACGTCGCCGGAACGGATCGCGCGCTCGCCTACCATCGGCAGATCGAGGCGATCAAAATCGCGTTCGCGGACGCGTTCGACGTGGTCACCGACCCGGATGATACGAGCGTTGATTACGCGCGTTATCTTGCGCCCGAATACGGTGAGGGGAAGGCGCGGCTGATCGGCGAGACCGCCGAAGTGCGCACGACGCGCACGCCGTCGACATCCGGCACCGTATACCTGTGCTGTGCGGATGGCGAAGGCAACATGGTCTCGTACATCCAGTCGAATTACATGGGATTCGGGTCGGGGATCGTGGTGCCCGGCACCGGCATAGCATTGCAGAACCGTGGCGCCGATTTCGCGCTCGACCCGTCGCTTGCGAACGCGCTCAAGCCGGGCAAGCGCACGTATCACACGATTATTCCGGGGTTCCTGATGCGCGACGGCCGGCCGGTCGGGCCGTTCGGCGTGATGGGCGCGTACATGCAGCCGCAGGGTCACGTGCAGGTCGCGATGAACGCGATCGACTTCGGCATGGACCCGCAGCAGGCGCTCGACGCGCCGCGCTGGCGGTGGGATCGAGGCAACGCGACGCGCGTGGAGACGCGGTTCGACGCGGCGATCGCGCGCGAACTCGCCCGGCGTGGACACGACATGAGCATGAGCCTGGAGACGGCCGACTTCGGCCGCGGGCAGATGATCATGCGCGTCGGCGACTGGGATGGTGCGGCTGTCGGTGTCGCAACCGGTTCCGGCTGGGGCGGGCGCTCGCTGGTCGGCGGCACGGAATCACGCACCGACAGCAATATCGCCTGCCTGTAGCGCGGTCGTGCGGCCGTCGCCGATCGGTTGTTGCCGATCGGCCGCCTTGCACGGGTACCCCGCGCGGTGGGGTACGATGGCGGTCGGATGACGTTGTGCCCGGATGATGCGGCGTTTTCCTCGCAAAGTTCGCATGATGCCGTCGGGCGTGCGAACTTTACGAGGAAAAAAGGGTGTGAAACCTCGCAAAGTTCGCATAGGTCGCGAAATCGTGCGAACTTTGCGAAGTCCGGATCCGATCAGCCGCGCGAGCCGTGCGCGTAGAAGCGGGCGAGCGTCGCGTCGCGGAACTCGTCGAAATAGCCGCCGTCGATCGACGCGCGGATGTCGTCGAGCAGCTTGATGAAGAAGTGCTCGTTGTGGATCGTCGCCAGCGTGAACCCGTTGAACTCGCGGGCGCGCAGCAGATGATCGACGTACGCGCGCGAATAGTGCGTGCACGTGTAGCAGTCGCAGCCCTCCTCCAAAGGCCCGAAATCGGACTTGAACTCCGCGCGCTTGACGTTGTAGCGGCCGTCGCGCGTGAAGATCGCGCCGTTGCGGCCGCAACGGGCCGGAGCCACGCAGTCGAACGTGTCGCCGCCGTTCTCCACGCACGCGAAGATGTCGTCCACCGCGGCGATGCCGAGCACGTGGCGCGGCCGGCTCTCCGGCATCGCGTCGCAGATCCACGCGCAGGTGTCGCCGATGATGCGCTTCTCGATCGCGCCGCCGATGCCCACGCCGTCGAAGTCCAGCGAGGCGATCTGCTCGGCCGCATGCCGGCGCAGATCCTCGTAGTTTGCGCCCTGCACCACGCCGTACAGTGCCTGATACGGCTTGCCGAGACGCGCTTCGGTCAGTCGCTCGTGCTCGGCGACGCAACGCTGCGCCCAGCGGTACGTGCGCTCCACCGACTGCTCCTGATAGCGCCGCGTGTTCATGAGCGTCGTCAGCTCGTCGAACGCGAACATGATGTCCGCGCCGATCTTGTGCTGGATGCCCATCGAGATCTCCGCGGAGAACCTATGCAGCGAGCCGTTGAGCGGCGACTTGAACGTCACGCCGTCCTCGTCCACGAACGCGAGGCGCTCCTTGCCCTCGGCGATCACGTCGTCCGACTTCATGCCGGTCACGTCCATCGCCAGCGTCTTCTTGAATCCGGCACCGAGCGAGAGCACCTGGAAGCCGCCCGAATCGGTGAACGTCGGTCCGTCCCAGTTCATGAACTTCGCAAGTCCGCCGGCCGCGTCGAGCACGTCCTCGCCGGGGCGCTCGTACAGGTGGAAGGCGTTCGACAGCATGCACTGCGCGCCCTCCGCCCTCATCGTCTCCGGCAGCACGGCCTTCATTGCGGCCTGCGTGGCGACCGGCACGAACGCGGGCGTATGGATGTCGCCGTGCGGCGTATGCAGGATGCCGGTACGGCCGTAGCGCGCACCGCCGCGGCCCTTGCCGTCCGCCGCATCGGGCAGTCGGGTGATGGTTTCGAAGCTGAATGCGCTGCGATCGCCGGGCTTGCCGGGCTCTGCGCCGCGCGGATGATCCAAAAGACTCGTCATGCGATTCACTCTAGGCGAAGCCCGGTAGGAAGCTCAACCGGTGTGTGTGGGTAGATGTGTTCGGATAACGTTCGGATAACGTGCGGCCTGTGCATGGTGTGTGACCGGCGGTTTATCTGCGGCGGTGTCCGGAGCGAGGTCCGGGCTGCAAACATCTATCCGGCTTACGTGTAGCGGTCGAGGGAGAAGAAGCCGAGTAGGGAAGCTTGGAAATCCTTGGTTTTTCGGGCTTCCGTACTCGGGTTTGTTGTTCTTGGCCGCTACACGTAAGCGAGATAGCGATCGGTAAGTGGCTAAAACCGCTACACGTAACCGGTGTACCGGTGTAATTGGCCGAAGGGTTGAGCGGGCCTATTGCGATAATCGAAAGACAATTCGATTACTCCTTCCAACAAACATTCAGGAAACTTCCAGAGCAAGTATCTTTACTCTTAGGTAGCAGTTCACCGGGCCGATCATCCGATCACAGGGAGCTAAAACGGAAGCCCGGCAACAACCTAAGGAGCAACAATGGCTGAAGAGAACAACAACTGGTACGCCGGTGGCGACCAGAACGCGCAGCCGCAGACTGCCGACGGCGCGAGCAACACGACTTCCACTTCCAACACCAACGACGACAGCAACGAGCAGCCCACCGTGGCGTTGCCTACCACCCCCGACAACGGCGAGCAGCCGACGGTGCAGATGACGCCCGCCCCGGCCGCCCCGGCTGCTCCGGCCGCTCCGGAACCGTCCGCGAACGACGTTCCGAACTATGCGGCGGCGGCCGGTGAAACCACGGTCGTCTCCAACGACGGCAACAATGCGGCCCCGCAGGGCCAGCCGGCCTCCGAAAGCGCTTCGGGCCCGTACCGTCCGGCACCGGAATACGGCGCCTACGGTCCGACCCCGACCGCGAACCAGCCTGCCGGCAACGCCCAGCCGCAGGGTCAGCAGAACCCGCAGGGCCAGCCGACGCAGCCGTTCGGCGGCCTGTTCGGCCAGGGCGGCCCGTTCGGCCAGCCGCAGGGCACCCAGCAGAACGGTGCCGGCCGCAACCCGTACGGCAACCCGTTCCTTGCCGGCCAGCAGCCGCAGCAGGGCGCGCCGAACCAGCAGCAGAACAACGGCGGCTACCCGCCGATGCCGCCGTTCGGTCAGAATCCGGGTCAGCCCGGCCAGCCCGGCCAGCCGGCCGGCAAGTCCGGCGCCAAGACCGCCAACGGCGTGATCGTCGCGGTCGTCGCCGCGCTCGTCTCCGCGGCGCTGTGCCTCGGCATCGGCTGGGGCGCGATCACGTACGGCTGGATCACGGTGCCGACCAGCAGCTCGCTGTCCAGCGTGAACTCCAACAAGTCCGGTTCCGGCACAGCCACCACCAAGAGCGGTGAGGCCGTCGACTGGACGTCCGTCGCATCCAGTGTGTCCGACTCCGTCGTGTCGATCACGACCACGTTGAGCAACGGCGAGGCGAAGGGCTCCGGCGCGATCCTCGACACCGAGGGCCACATCGTGACCAACAACCACGTGATTTCCGGCGCCCAGTCGATCCAGGTCACGCTCGCCAACGGCAACATGTACACCGCCACGGTCGTCGGCACCGACACGACCACCGACCTCGCGGTCATCAAGCTGCAGAACCCGCCGAGCGACCTCAAGGCCGTCACGTTCGCCGACTCCGACGAACTCGCCGTCGGCGAGGCCGTCATGGCCATCGGCAACCCGCTCGGCTACGACGACACCGCCACCACCGGCATCGTCTCCGCGCTCAACCGCCCGGTGACCGTCACCGACGACAACAACAACGAGATCTTCACCAACGCGGTCCAGATCGACGCGGCCATCAACCCGGGCAACTCCGGCGGCCCGACGTTCAACGGCGCCGGCCAGGTGATCGGCATCAACTCGTCCATCGCGTCCACCGCAAGCTCGTCCGAATCCGCCGGCTCGATCGGCATCGGCTTCGCGATCCCGGCGAACCTCGTCAAGCGCGTCGCCAACGAGATCATCAAGAGCGGCTCCGTGACGCACGTCGCGCTCGGCATCACCGTGACCACCGGCACGGCCACCGCCGACGGCGTGACCCGCTCCGGCGCGAAGATCACGGCCGGCACGTCCGGTTCCGCGGTCGTCTCCGGCAGCCCCGCCGACAAGGCCGGACTCAAGTCCGGCGACACGATCGTCGCCTTCAACGGCAACGCGGTCACCAGCCACTACGCGCTGCTCGGCTTCGTGCGCGCCGCGGCGCTCGGCGACAAGGCCACGCTGACCATCGTGCGCAACGGCAAGACCATGGAAGTCGACGTGACGCTCGATCAGGAGGAGTCCGCGGTGACCGGTTCGTCCAGCTCGTCCGGCTCGTCCAACGGCAACAGCCAGAACAACAACAACGGTAACGGTTCGAACGGCTACGGTTACGGCAACGGTAACAGCAACGGCAATGGTAACAGCGACGGCGGCACCGGCGACAACGGCGGCCTGAGCGATCCGTTCGGCATGTGGTAAACCGCTGGGCTGTGTGCCCGGCCGGGTGTGTCCGGCTGGGTGTGCAGCCTGGACGGCTCCGAGGAAACGGCCATAACCAAGTCCCGATGACACTGTCGGGATGCGGTTATGGCCGTTTCTTGTCTGTGCGCTGTCGCGGCGTTCGGTCATCATGGAACCGTCATAACTGAATATGTCATCTTTACGCCGTGTATCGGAAGGTCGCGCGAGGCGCTCGCAAGAGTGCCGGGCAAAGCCGCCGGTGGGTTAACAAGGCGTGACTGAACCGCCGATCGAGGCCGGTCACGCGACTGCATACCCGCTTCTCGCGCCGCCGCCACGATCGGCTCCGTATGCGAGCGTAAGGAGCAATGATGAGCGATATCATCATCAGATTCTTCAAAGCCGTCCTCCGCATCTGCCGATTGGTGCCGATGCTGCCCGTGGTCGTCGTGTCGGCGCTGCCGTTGGCGTTGCTGGGGCAGTGGCGGCCGTGGTTTGCGGCGGGCAGTGCGATCGGACTTGGCGGTGTGTCGGTTGGGTCGGATGTGCCGACTCCGTCCGGAACGTCGCCGGTTGCCGTGCCCGGCGCGCCGGTCGATCCCGTGAACCTGCCGATACTGGGCGATCCCGGCGTCGGACAGTGGCTGATCATCGCGCTGGTGCTGATCGTCGTATTCGACACCGTGCGCGGCATGATCGACGACATCCGTCACGGCCAGGTCGGCGTCGACCTGCTGGCCGTCGTCGCGATCCTGTCGACCGTCGCGGTGCGCGAATACTGGGCGAGCTGGGCGGTCATGCTCATGATCTCGTCCGGCGAGGCGATCGAGGAATACGCGCAGGCCAAGGCCGAGCACAGTCTGAACGCGCTGCTGCAGGCCGCGCCGCAGACCGCGCACGTGGTGACGTTGCCCGGCGTCAGGCGGGGCGGCGATCGCGGCGGCAGCGGGCGCGATCGCGGACGTGACGACGATCATGTCGTCGCCCGTGCCCGTAACATCACCCCGGCCCGTAACATCACCCCGGTGAGGGAGGACGGGTTCCGTCCGGTATCGTCCGCCTCGTCCGCCGACGTGGCCGCCGACGACATGTGCGTGCTCGTCGGTCGATCCGCCGAAGGCTGCGTCGAAGTCGCCGACGAGATCGCGCGGCGTCGCCGTGCCATTGCGGCGTCCCGATTCGCCACGGTACCGGTTGACGACGTGCGTATCGGCGACGTGATCATCGTGCTGCCCGGCGAAACCGTGCCGGTCGACGGCGAACTCATGTCCGTCTCCGCCACGCTCGACCTGAGCGCCATCAACGGCGAGCCGGTGCCGCGCGAAGCGTTCGCGGGCGCGCGCGTCATGTCCGGCGCGGTCAACGGCGCGACCGCGCTCACCATGCGCGTGACTCAACGCGCCGCCGACTCGCAGTATCAGCGCATCCTCGCGCTCGTGACGTCCGCGCAGGAGTCGCGGCCGGCGGTCGTGCGCACGGCCGACCGGCTCGCCGTACCGTTCACCGTGCTGTCGCTGCTCATCGCGGGACTGGCGTGGGCCATGTCCGGCGTGCCGACGCGATTCGCACAGGTGCTCGTGCTCGCGACGCCGTGCCCGCTGCTCATCGCCGCGCCGGTCGCATACATCGCGGGCACCGGGCGACTGGCGGCCTCCGGCGTGCTCATCAAAACGCAGGACGTGCTCGAACGGCTCGGACAGGTCACGCAGGTGTTCTTCGACAAGACCGGCACGCTGACGGTCAAACAGCCGCAGGTCGTGCGCGTCGAGATGCTGCCGGGCGCCGGGACGCGGCTGGACGAGGACCATGTGCTGATGATGGCTGGCGTGGTGGAAGGCTATTCGGTGCACATCCTTTCGCGCGGCATCGCGGCGGCCGGGCGGGCCGCGACGGAACGGCTGCGGGCGCGGTTTGCAGCCGGGCAGCAGGAGTGCCCTGATCCGGGGGCGGCTCGGCTGGCGGCCGGGGCCGTTTTGGCTGTTGGGGATTCGGGTACGGCTGCCGGGGAGGCTCGGGCGTCTCGGATGTCTCGGGCGTCTCGGATGGCTGGGCTGGCCGGGGCTGCTGGCTCGGCGTCCGGAGCCGCCGGGGCGACCGGGCACGGGCCGGATGCGGATGCGCCGGTGGTGAAGAACGTGCGGGAGGACGCCGGCAAGGGCGTATCCGGTGAAGTGAACGGCCATGTGGTTCGCGTCGGACGACTGTCGTTCGCGAACGCCCGTGACGACGGGTTCCAGCCGGTGCAGCCGGCGGGTATCGGGGAGGACCCGTCGGGGAATGGCTCCGCCGAGATGCTGCACGGGCATTCGTCCGTGGCGCAGGATGCCGAGTGGCCCGGGGTGCGGGACGACGTACCGGAATCGGGGAGTGCCGCCACGGAAGCGGGAACGCTGGCCGGACGCAATGCCGGTGTCGGGGAGCATGCCGGTTTGGCCGGCGCGACTTTGTCGACGGATGCGGTCGTTCGCGCGCGGTTCGGGATGCTGGAACCGGACGAAATGGCGTCGTACGTGTCGATCGATGGTCAGCTGATTGCACGCATCGTGTTACGCGACGTGCCGCGCGCGAACGCCCGGGAGGCGTTGTCGCGGCTGCACGCGCTGGGCGTGGGGCGGCTGACCATGCTCACCGGTGACAAGCGTGCGTCCGCCGAGATCATCGCCCGCGAGGTCGGCATCGACGAGGTGCATGCCGAACTGTTCCCGGAGGATAAGGTCGCTGCGGTGCGCGATGCGGGAACGGCGACCAAGGGCGGAGCCGGCGGATTTGGGGCTGCGGATGTCGTAGACGACTCAGTCGGGGCGCCCGGAGCGGAAGGACTCCGGGAAGAGGCCGGACGGCGTCGTGGCTTCGCCCGAACCGCGACGAACGGCGAGGTCACGATGATGGTGGGCGATGGCGTGAATGACGCGCCGGTGCTGGCCGCGGCGGACATCGGCGTGGCCATGACCGATGGCACGTCCACGGCCGCCTCGGAATCCGCGCAGGTCGTCATCATGAACGACGACATCGCCGCGGTGCCACAGGCCATCGCCATCGCACGCCGCACTCGGCGCGTGATGCTGCAGGCCGTGTTGCTGGGGCTTGGACTGGCGGTGATCGGCATGGTCGCCGCCGCGTTCAACCTCATTCCGATGGTCGTCGGTGCTTTCCTTCAGGAGGCCATCGACGTGGTGAGCATCCTCTGGGCGCTCACCGCCCTGTTCGATCGGGATGAATGATGCCGAAGGCTCGTGTGTGACGAGTCGGTTTGACGATTGAGAGGCTGAAATGGAGGTCTGTCAAGGTCGGTTTGACGATTGAGAGGCTACTTGGGAGCCCTGATCGACATGATCGGCACGGAATATACCCCCATTCATACTATTTCAGGGGTTATCGTCGAAAGCGACAGCCTCTCGATCGTCGAACTGACCCGTGGAAACCGTCGTTTTAGCCTCTCAATCGTCAAACTGCCGGCGAATTGAGACGTGAATGGTGCAAATCACGCTGCAACACCGACAAACCGCCTGCACCGTTCGCAGCAAAGTCCTGATGCGCCGTTCGTTGCTCGTCGGCCGCGTCAAAATCACCCCTTCCGCGATTCGGAGGCTTGCGATAGGCTGGGACGCGTGACTGAAACTGTGAATACCAACGAGAATGCCGCCAACGAACTGCGCATTGCAGTGATCGGCGCTGGCCCGGCCGGCGTGTACTCCTCTGACATCTTCCTGCGCCAGCTCAAGAAGCTCGGCGAGGAGCTCGGTCTCGGCACCAAGGCCCGCATCGACCTGTTCGAGAAGCTGCCCGTGCCGTTCGGCCTGGTCCGCTACGGCGTGGCCCCCGACCACCCGTCCATCAAGTTCATCGCCGACGCGCTCGAGAAGACGCTCGACAACCCCGACATCCACCTCTACTGCGACGTGGAGTTCGGCAAGGACGTGACTCTCGACGAGCTGCTGGCCCGCTATGACGCGGTCCTGTTCGCCACCGGCGCGGTCAAGGACAAGCCGCTCGGCCTGCCCGGCGCCGACCTCGACGGCGTGTACGGCGCCGCCAAGTTCGTCGAATGGTACGACGGCTATCCGACCGGCGCCCGCGAATGGCCGCTGACGGCCGAGAACGTGGCCGTGATCGGCGGCGGCAACGTCGCGATGGATGTGGCCCGCGAGCTCATGCGCAACGCGGACGACCTCAAGGCCAAGACCGACATTCCGGACAACGTCTACGAGGGCATCCAGGCCAACAAGGCCAAGGTGCTCCACCTGTTCATCCGCCGCGGCGTCGCGCAGGCGAAGTTCAGCGTGCAGGAGCTGCGCGAGATGGAGAAGCTGCCCGGCGTGCAGCTCATCATCAACGAGGACGACTTCGAACTCGACGACGACACCATCGAGGTGGCCGGCAAGGACAAGCTCACCCGCCAGATGGTCGAGGAGCTGTTCACGATCCGCGAGATGGCCGAGGACATGGAGGACGACGGCGACGTCGACTTCGAAGGCAACCCGGCCGACCGCAAGTACTACATCCACTTCAACTCCGCCCCGACCGAGGTCCTCGGCGAGGACGGCAAGGTGACCGCGATCCGCGTCGAGCGCACCGAAACCGGCGCCGACGGCAAGATGCACCGCACCGGCGAGTTCACCGACTACCCGGTCGAGGCCGTGTACCACGCGATCGGCTACAAGCCGGCCGAAGCGCCCGGCATCGTGTACGACGAGAAGGGCGCCCACTTGGCCAACGCGAATGGCGACGGCCGCATCACCACCGCCGCGGACGGCGGCGAGGTGCGCGAACGCCTGTACGCGACCGGTTGGGCCAAGCGCGGTCCGGTCGGCCTGATCGGCTCGACCAAGTCCGATGCGCTGATGATCGTGACCAACATGCTCGAGGATCTCGCCAAGGCCGCGGAAGGCGGTCGCGTGGCGGCCGACCGCGACCCCGAGTCGATCGACCGACTGCTGGAAAGCCGCGGCGTCAAGCCGATCGATTTCGCCGGCTGGAAGAAGGTCGACGCGTTCGAGCGTGCGGAAGGCGCGAAGGAAGGCCGCGAACACAAGAAGGTCATCGACCCCGATCAGATGCGCGCGCTCGCGCACGCCTGAGCCCAGAGGCCCGACATGCGAGTCGTCTACGCCGGACTCGCTGACGGGTAACGACGAGCACGCAGGGCGGTCGCCACCGGCAAATGCCGTGGGCGGCCGCCCTTCGTATCGCCCGGACTTGCTGCGTTTCTCCTTGGTTCATGTGGATCCGTTGTCGTGGGTGCCCAGCTCTGGTCTAGGCATCGCGAGATAACGCGATACCGGGATGAGCGGGTGCCTGCGCGAGGACACTGCGTGGCGGCACCTTATTCGCCAAGTTTTCAGGTTGTTGTCAGGGCACGCGGCAACAAGGCCGCGTATATTAGTGCGGGAATCACCGTGTAGCAATAGTTCGGAAGTATCATGTCGCAGCCCAATCGCCATCATCGGCCGTCCCCTCCCCGTCACGAACGTAGTGAACGCGACGCCGGGAACGCCCATCATATGATGCGCACGTGGGCGGCGAACCTGGTCCAGTCGCCGGTGTATCGCCGCCGCGTGCTGCGCGTCGCCGGCGCGACGCTCGCGGTCACGGTCGCGATGTGCGGCGGCATGCAGTACCTGTGGCGTGATGCGGCTGGCGATTCCGCAACCGTGACGGCCAAGGCCAAGCAGGCCACCAAGACGGCCAAATCCTCCAAGACCTCGCAGGACTCTTCGGCCGCCGAGGCCCAAGCCAAACCGACCCCGACCGAAACTGCACTGGACGGCATCGGCCAGATCGACGGTTCCGCGCAGGTCTCCACGGTCGGCTTCACGCTCGACACGGACACGCAGGTCCAGCTGGAAGACGAGCTGAACACGTTCGCGGCCTACGGGTACGGCGTCTCATTCGTGCTGGTCGACATGACGTCCGGCAAGACGCTCGCCTCGTACGCGGACGCGGCGCGATACTCGGCGTCCGCGATCAAAGGCCCGTACGTGCTGTCGCTTGCCGAAACGGGCACGATCGACCTGACCGCGGCGTACGAGGCCGCGACCGACGACGATGCGACGACGCAGTATCTGATCGATCAGACGATCACCGTGTCCAACAACGACACATACAAGGAACTGCACGACACGTACGGCACGGACGCGTTCGCGACGTGGGCGAAGTCCGCGGGCGTGTCCGTGGACGTGACGCAGGGCTCGTATCTGAACATGTCGGCCGCGGACCTCGCGCGAATGTGGGCGAAGGGATACGGGTACCTGTTCGGCTCGGCCGACACCGGCTCGGCCGACACCGGTTCGGCCGGCTCCGACGGTGCGGATTCGGCGGACGGCGACGCCTCGGCCGGCACGTCGACGGCGGGTTCCGGCAGCGCGGGCACCTCCGCCGACAACACGACCCAGACCGCCTCCGATCTCGACTCCGCCGCGCGGCAATGGCTGGCCGGCGAATACTCCGACACCCTGAACTCCACGATCCACATGGCCCTCGGCGGACAGTATTCCGTGTACACCAAGGCCGGTTGGATCAACGGCGAAGGCGACTACTACGCGCTCAATGACGCCGGCATCGTGCGCTCGAGCTCCGGCGACTACGTGCTGGCGGTCATGACCAGCGCCGCCGACGAATACGAACTGGTCTCCGGCCTGGTCTCCATGCTCGACACGATTCACTCCGCGTCGATGACCGCCTGACCTCCATGCCCCTCGCCATAGACCAACGCTAGCTGGACCCTTTGCGTTGGTTTACGGCGAATAAAGCCGCTGGCTGGCCGGGAACCAATGCTGGTGAGACCCTTTGCGTTGATTCATGGCGAATAGGACCGCTCTGCTCGCCGCAAACCAACGCTTATGGGCCCCTGTGTGTTGGTTCATGGCGGGCGGGTTGCTAACTGGTCATGGGCCAACGCCCAACCGCCGATTTGCGTTGGTTTATGGCCAGTGGGAGGCCGGTGGGAGGCCGGCGGGAGGCCGGCGGGAGACCGGCGGGAGGCCAGTGAGAACCCGCACACAAAAGCGGGTTACGCCTGTGGCTGATGCGACGGCAATATCCGGCATGCGCCCAGCCAACATCCAGACAGTGAATTTACTGTGTGCATTATGACTGGCAAATTGCAGGTGCACGGCCATTGCAACGGCCTGAAGACAACGCTGTTGTTCGCGTTGATGTGGGGCATCATCATGCTCATCTGGTGGGCCACCGGCGGCCAGCGCAGCACGCTGAGCATCTACATCGTCATCGGCCTGGCCACCACGTTCGGCTCCTACTGGTTCTCCGACAAGCTCGCCATCGCATCCATGCGCGCCCGCGAGGTCAGCGAACAGGAGGCGCCCGCGCTGTACCGCATCGTGCGCGAGCTGAGCGCGAAGGCCGGCAAGCCGATGCCGCGCATCTACATCGCGCCCACGATGAGCCCGAACGCGTTCGCGACGGGACGTAACGAACGCCACGCGGCGGTCTGCTGCACGCAGGGCATCCTGCAGATGCTCAACGAACGTGAGATCCGCGGCGTGCTCGGCCACGAGCTCATGCATGTGTACAATCACGATATTTTGACGTCGGCGATCGCGTCCGCGATGGCGACGGTGATCACGTACCTCGGCTATTCGCTGATGTATTTCGGCGGCTCGCGCGACGATCGCGACGGCGATTCGGGCGGCGCGCTCGGCGCGGTCGGCGTGCTGCTGAGCATGATTCTCGCGCCGATCGCCGCGTCGCTGATCCAGATGGCGATCTCGCGCACGCGCGAGTACGACGCGGACGAGGACGGTTCGCGCCTGACCGGCGACCCGGAGGCGCTCGCGTCCGCATTGAACAAGATCTCGTACGGGACGGCCGCGAATCCGATGCCGCAGACGGCCGGCACGCAGTCGGTGGCAGCGATGATGATCGCGAACCCGTTCTCCGCGGAGGGGCTGTCGAAGCTGTTCTCGACCCACCCGCCGACCGATCAGCGCATCGCGCGGCTCATGCAGATGGCGCAGGAGATGCGCGCGCAGTCGGTGGGCATGAGCGGGTATGCCCAGACGCCGCAGGTGCGGTATTAGTTGGCGGCGTAGTACTGGGCTTGGGCTTGCCAGAGTTGGTGGTATTTGCCGGACTGGTCGCTGACGAGCTGGTCGTGGGTGCCGTATTGGACGATGTTGCCGTGGTCGAAGACGGCGATGTCGTCGCAGAACTTGCATGACGACAGCCGATGGCTGATGTATACGGCGGTTTTGTTGCCGGCGATCTCGTCGAACTTCGCGTAGATCTGCGCCTCGGCGATCGGGTCGAGCGCGGCGGTCGGCTCGTCGAGGACGATGAACGGCGCGTCGCGATACAGGGCGCGCGCGATCGCGATCTTCTGCGCCTCGCCGCCCGACACCTGCACACCCGACTGGTCGAGATCCTTGTACAGGCTCGTATCCAAACCGTGCGGCATGGACGCCAGCCGGTCGCCGAAATCGGCCTTGTCTAGGCAGTCGGCGGCCAGTTCTCGATCGTAGCGGGCCGCGCAGGCCACGTTCTGGCCGAGCGGCAGGGCGAGCAGTTGGAAGTCCTGGAAGACGACCGCGAAGATGCGCAGGTACTCGTCGTACCGGTACTTGCGGATATCGATCCCGTTGAGCAGAATCCGTCCCTCGGTCGGATCGTACAGTCGGCACAGCAGCTTGATGAACGTGGTTTTGCCGCTGCCGTTCTCGCCCACGACCGCAAGCCGCGAACCGACGCGGAACCTCAGGTTCACGTGACGCAGCGCCCACTGGTCGTCCGCGGCGTTTGGATAGCGGAACGACACGTCGCGGAACTCCACGTCGTACTGCCGGTCCGTACGCTTCTCCGTCGTGAGCGACCCCTGATACATCGTGTTCGGCGTATCGAGAAAATCGAACACGGTCTTCAGGAACGGCGCGTTGTTGCGCACGCGGCCGGCCGACTTGAGCAGCGTGGACAGTCCGGTGAACGCCGTCGTGATCGCGCCCACGTACTGCGTGACCGAGCCCACGCCGAACGCGCCGCCCCACGCCTTCAGACATACGAACGCGTACACGACGCCGATCAGCATCGTGGAGACCGCCACCGACAACGACTGCCACAACGTGAGCGGCCACAGTACGCGGCGCATCGCGGGGGAGTGCGCGTCGAACGAATTGTTTGCACGCCAGAACGGAATGGCCACATGCTCGAACTGGCCGTACATGCGGCAGTCCATCGCGCGCTTGTCGTTCGCGAACGAGGCGCCGAAGAACGCGAATACGCGGTTGCCGAACCGGCCGTCCTCCGCGAAACCGACCCAGAAACCGTCGCCGTGCGCGTAGCAGGCGGACGACAGCACGACGACGCCAGCCAGCACGACGACCATCAGCACGGCGCACCATGGGCTGTTCAACAGTGCGAGCTGACCGCCGGACTCCGGCACGGGCGACGTGAACAGCGACACGGACAGTGCGACGCCGCCCGCGATCTGGAAGAGGGCGGGCAGGGCCTCGTTCAGCACCTGCACGGATTCGGACAGGCCACGACCGTTGAAATTGTTGTTCTGGCGGATGCTGGAAACCGTGTCGTACGTGCGCTGGTCGTCGGCGATCGGAAAGTCGAGATCCATGAGCTTGTCCGCGACCGGCAGCCTGCCGCTGACCGGCAGCATCTCGTCCTCCGCCTGCTTCCAATGATGGCAAACGGCGCCGGCCAGCGCGAGCGCAATCGTGGTCGCGAGGATGAGGATCACCCACGAGCGCAGGGCGGCCGGGTCGCGCCGGCCGGCCAGTTCGTTGATGAGCTGGGCGGAGCACCAGATGGTCGCGTACGGGGCGGCCGCCTGACATAGTGCGTCCAGCACGGTGGCGAGGAGCCAGTTGGGCTGCAGCCTCCACCACAGGCCGAGCGCGCGCAGCTCGTAGCGCCACGGTTGCGGGCGGGCGGTGGATGTGCCGGATGTTTCGGTATGTGTTGCGTTGCTCATTGCTGTCGACCTTCTGCGATTGCACCGGTTGTGCCGGCGGTCGTACCGGTGCCGTCCGCATCATCCCGGTAGTACTTGCTTTGCACGTTGAAGAGCCGCGCGTAGTCGCCGCCGGCGGCCAGCAGCGACTCGTGGGTGCCCTGTTCGCTGATGCGCCCGTCCTTCATGAACAGGATGCGGTCGCAGAAACGCGTGGACGCGAGCCGGTGGCTGATGAACACGCTTGTGCGGCCCGCGGTCATACGGTTGTAATGCTCGTAGATGTCGTTCTCCGCGATCGGGTCGAGTGCGGCGGTCGGCTCGTCCAACAGCAGGATCGGCGCGTTCCGGTACAGGGCGCGGGCCAGCATGAGCCGCTGCGTCTGCCCGCCGGACAGGTCGACGCCGTCCTCGTAGATCCGCCGGCCGATATGCGCGTCCAGACCGCCGGGCAGGGACATGATCTTCTCCGTGAGCCCGGCCTCGTCGAGGCACTCGCGCACGCGGTCGCGGTCGAAGCCGTCCAATCGCTGCGCGACGTTCTGCGCGACGGTCGTATCGAGCACGGAGAAATCCTGGAACACGGCCGCGAACAGCGTGTAGTAGTCGCGCCGGTTATACTCGCGGATGTCCCGTCCGTCCAGCAGGACGCGGCCGGCGGTCGGGTCGAGGAAGCCGCACAGCAGCTTGATCATCGTGGTCTTGCCTGCGCCGTTCAAGCCGACCACGGCGATCTTCTCGCCCGGCCGAATCGTCAGATCCACGTCGTGCAGCGTATCGCGGTCCGCGCCCGGGTAACGGAACGAGACATGGTCCAATCGCAGCTCGTACAGGTGACCCGGCCGCGCGACGAGCCGCTCCCCGCCGTCCAGATCGTACGGTTCCGGCCAATCGAGAAACTCTCGGATCTGCGCAAGCTCCAGGCTCTCCTTGTTCAGTTCGGAACACTTGTCGAGCATGCCGGTGATCCACGTCGCAAAACCGCCGACCGCCGTGAAATACAGCAGAAAACGCGACGCAGGCAGATCCTGCGCCAACGTCAGCCAGATCAGATACGCGTACGCGACGCCGTTGCGTGCGAACGTGAGCACCACGTCGATCACGTTCGCCCACACGTACATGCGCTCGCGATGCGCGTAGAACGCGCGCAGCGTGCGTATCGCGCCCGCGCGCAGCTCGACGATCCACGGACGCAGGCCGAAGATACGCAGATCCTTCGCATATTCGCGCCCGCTCGCCACGGTCTGCAGATAATCGAACCGGCTGAACGCCGTCTGCTCCTCGTCGCGGTGACGATACCCCCACTCGTTGATCCGCCGGCCGGACAGGTAGCCCGCCACGGCCGTGACCAGCACCAGCGCGATCAGCCAGCCGTTCAGACCGGACAGCACGGTCAGGTAGACCACGAAGCCGATGACGTTGGTGAGCAGCTCCGTATACGTGGTCCACACCCGCTCGCTCGGACTGTAGTTGCCCACGCATGACTGCGTGGACTTGCGCTCCTTCGCGCGGAACGACGAGTCCAACGTGTTGATATACGACGTGCTCGCGGTTTTCAGCCCGATCTTCTCCAGCAGTCGGACGCGTACGGAAATGCGGCCGAGCGACGTGTACGTCTCGCACAGGTCGTAGCCGGCCGCCAGCAGCACCAGCAGCAGCGTGAAGCCGACGATCGCCAGCAGCAGGTCGTCCAGCGGCGCGTGCGTTTCGATGCGGTCCAGGACCGTTGGGGCGATGAACATCTCCGCCGTCGTGTGCGCGGCCGCCGCCACGGCCAGCACCGCCACGAACACCGGCACGCTGGGGACCGCCTCGCGCGCCAGCCGCAGCATGAACACGGTGTTGTTCCAGACGGAATAGTGCCTGCTGCCGGACGGCGGGTCGGGGGTGTCGTTCGTCTTGGTCATCGCGGCTTCCTTTCGTTCATCTACCATCCAGTGATAGCCCGCGATCGTGCGATGCGGGCGGAATCCGTGACGAATCGTCGAAAATCGGTGACGAACCGTGTGCCGACGCCAGCGTAGTAGGGCGCAGCGTGGCAGACGCGTCGCGGCGAGCACGTCGGCGTGTAGCGTGCAATCGTCGACGCATCGGCCATCGGCCGTACGCCGCCGTCGTGCGCAACGCTACTGCTGCGGCAGCAGAATCTCCGTCGTGAACGCGCCGTCCTCCGAATTGCGGCTCAGATAGCCACCCGCGGACTCGACGATCTCGTCGATGTGCAGCAGGCCGAAACCGTGATCCTTGCCGCGCTTCGTGGTGCGGAATCGGCCGTGGTCCTTCCGCCGTTTGCGCGCGGCCGTCGCATTCGTGAACGAGACGTACAGCTGCGAGCCCTTCATGTCCATGTACACGCGGATCATGCGTTCGCCTTCGGGCAGGCCGGCGTTCGCCTCGATCGCGTTGTCGAACAGGTTGCCGAGGATGCAGCACAGGTCCAGTTCGGACATGCGCAGTTTGATCGGAATATGCGCGTCCACGTGCACATTGATGCCGCGCGATTCGGCCAGCGCCATCTTGCTGCTCAGGATCGCGTCGGCCATCGCGTTGCCCGACTTGATCGGACTGTCGAGCACGATCAGCTCGTCGTCGAGCTTGTCGAGATAGTCGCGGATGCCGGCCAGATCGCCGTTCGCGGCTAGCACCTTCAGCGTCTGGATATGGTTACGGTAGTCGTGTCGCCACATGCGCATCTTCGTGTACATCGTGTCGACCTCGCGGTAGTGCGTGTCGATCAGCTCACGCTGATAGTCGGCCAGCGCACGGTCCGCGGCCCTGCGTTTGCGGCGGAACAGGTCGAACATGGTCCTCCTTCCTTCTCGGCCAGTCGTTCGTTAGTGCGTCGGTACGTCGGTTCGTTGGTACGTCGGCGGCCGTGACGATCCCGCCGCTACGTCCGTTCGATGATCGCGCGGTTCAGCGGCTCGTACGCGCCGCGCGGCAACGGCAGCGACGTGCCGTCGGCCAGCATCACGTCGCGTTTCGTCACGCGTCGAATCTGCCGGAGATTGACGATCAGTCCGCGGCCGGCGCGGAAGAACTCCGGACTCAGCTCGCTTTCGAATTCGCTGAGCGACCGACGCACCGGGTAGTCACGGACGGCGTGCACCGTCACGTAGTACTGACGCACGTCGAGATGGCGGATATCGTACTGCGCTATACGCACAAGTCCCTAAGCGCACTGCAGGTTCAGGCAGCGCGCGTTGTGCCGCAGCTTGACGACCGCGCGGTCGAGCACGCCGGACAGCTTGCGCTCGCCGATCGGCTTCATCAGATAGTTGAGCGCCTCGACGTCGTAGCCTTCCGCGATGTAGTCCGAATAGCCGGTGATGAACACGATCTGTACGGTTTTACTGCTGCGGCGGATCGTTTTCGCGAGTTCGACGCCGTCCATCGCGCCCATTTCGACGTCGAGCAGGAGGACGTCGAAGTCCTGGCGCTCCTCGTAGCGGGTCAGGAAGCGTTCGGCCGACGGGAACGTCTCGACTTTCGTCTCGAGGGCGCGGGCGGCGGCCCACCGTTCGACCAGGGCGCGCACGTATGCGGCGTCCGTGGCGTTGTCGTCGCAGATCGCGATTCGCGGCATTGGTGGGCCTACTTTCTTTGCGGTGATGTCGATCCTATGGTAGGTCTCCGAACGTTTGGAGGCGAATGTGTTTCACGTGAAACGTTGTGTGTGCGTGTGCGGTGGGTGTGGAGTCTCGTTTATGGACGGGGGGGCTTCGGCGGGACGGGAGGTCTGGTATAGTATCCACTCGTGCGCCAAAAGCGCCACCTGCGAATGTAGTTCATCGGTAGAACGACAGCTTCCCAAGCTGTAGAGGCGGGTTCGACTCCCGTCATTCGCTCCGCTCAAAACCGTTGGAATTCCAACGGTTTTCTTGGTTTTTGGCGATGTGTCCGAGTGGTTTCGGAATCGCACTGCGCGCGATGCTGTGTTGTTGGCGGCGCGTTCGCGCCGCGGAGCGCTCAGTCACGGCTACGCCGTGACAGCTCCTTCGGTGAGGGAGCCGAAGCTCCGCCAGCATCTTTGTCGGCTCGCGCATCATCTACAAACGCCCCGGCGCTTGCGATGCCCTCAGAGGGGCTCCGTCTGTGGCTTGTAGCCGTTGCAACGCCTTTGAAGCTGGCGGTAGCCTTGGCCCCCTCACTGAGGGGGCTGTCGAGCGAAGCTCGACTGGGGGAGCTCCGCGACCGCAGGCCGTCAACAACACAGCATCGCGCGCAGCGCGATTCCGAAACCACTCGGACACATCGCCAAAAACCAAGAAAACCGTTGGAATTCCAACGGTTTTGAGCGGAGCGAATGACGGGAGTCGAACCCGCCTCTACAGCTTGGGAAGCTGTCGTTCTACCGATGAACTACATTCGCAGGTGGCGCTTTTGGCGCACGAGTGGATACTATACCAGACCTCCCGTCCCGCCGAAGCCCCCCCGTCCATAAACGAGACTCCACACCCACCGCACACGCACACACAACGTTTCACGTGAAACACATTCGCCTCCAAACGTTCGGAGACCTACCATAGGATCGACATCACCGCAAAGAAAGTAGGCCCACCAATGCCGCGAATCGCGATCTGCGACGACAACGCCACGGACGCCGCATACGTGCGCGCCCTGGTCGAACGGTGGGCCGCCGCCCGCGCCCTCGAGACGAAAGTCGAGACGTTCCCGTCGGCCGAACGCTTCCTGACCCGCTACGAGGAGCGCGAGGACTTCGACGTCCTCCTGCTCGACGTCGAAATGGGGGCGATGGAGGGCGTCGAACACGCGAAAACGATCCGCGGCAGCAGTAAAACCGTACAGATCGTGTTCATCACCGGCTATTCGGACTACATCGCGGAAGGCTACGACGTCGAGGCGCTCAACTATCTGATGAAGCCGATCGGCGAGCGCAAGCTGTCCGACGTGCTCGACCGCGCGGTCGTCAAGCTGCGGCACAACGCGCGCTGCCTGAACCTGCAGTGCGCGGAGGGACTCGTGCGTATCCCGCTGTACGACATCCGCTATCTCGACGTGCGTCAGAACTACGTGACGGTGCACGCCGGCCGCGACTACACGGTCCGTCGTTCGCTCAGCGAATTCGAAAGCGAGCTGAGTCCGGAGTTCTTCCGCGCCGGCCGCGGACTGATCGTCAATCTCCGGCAGATTCGACGCGTGACGAAACGCGACGTGATGCTGGCCGACGGCACGTCGCTGCCGTTGCCGCGCGGCGCGTACGAGCCGCTGAACCGCGCGATCATCGAACGGACGTAGCGGCGGGATCGTCACGGCCGCCGACGTACCAACGAACCGACGTACCGACGCACTAACGAACGACTGGCCGAGAAGGAAGGAGGACCATGTTCGACCTGTTCCGCCGCAAACGCAGGGCCGCGGACCGTGCGCTGGCCGACTATCAGCGTGAGCTGATCGACACGCACTACCGCGAGGTCGACACGATGTACACGAAGATGCGCATGTGGCGACACGACTACCGTAACCATATCCAGACGCTGAAGGTGCTAGCCGCGAACGGCGATCTGGCCGGCATCCGCGACTATCTCGACAAGCTCGACGACGAGCTGATCGTGCTCGACAGTCCGATCAAGTCGGGCAACGCGATGGCCGACGCGATCCTGAGCAGCAAGATGGCGCTGGCCGAATCGCGCGGCATCAATGTGCACGTGGACGCGCATATTCCGATCAAACTGCGCATGTCCGAACTGGACCTGTGCTGCATCCTCGGCAACCTGTTCGACAACGCGATCGAGGCGAACGCCGGCCTGCCCGAAGGCGAACGCATGATCCGCGTGTACATGGACATGAAGGGCTCGCAGCTGTACGTCTCGTTCACGAATGCGACGGCCGCGCGCAAACGGCGGAAGGACCACGGCCGATTCCGCACCACGAAGCGCGGCAAGGATCACGGTTTCGGCCTGCTGCACATCGACGAGATCGTCGAGTCCGCGGGTGGCTATCTGAGCCGCAATTCGGAGGACGGCGCGTTCACGACGGAGATTCTGCTGCCGCAGCAGTAGCGTTGCGCACGACGGCGGCGTACGGCCGATGGCCGATGCGTCGACGATTGCACGCTACACGCCGACGTGCTCGCCGCGACGCGTCTGCCACGCTGCGCCCTACTACGCTGGCGTCGGCACACGGTTCGTCACCGATTTTCGACGATTCGTCACGGATTCCGCCCGCATCGCACGATCGCGGGCTATCACTGGATGGTAGATGAACGAAAGGAAGCCGCGATGACCAAGACGAACGACACCCCCGACCCGCCGTCCGGCAGCAGGCACTATTCCGTCTGGAACAACACCGTGTTCATGCTGCGGCTGGCGCGCGAGGCGGTCCCCAGCGTGCCGGTGTTCGTGGCGGTGCTGGCCGTGGCGGCGGCCGCGCACACGACGGCGGAGATGTTCATCGCCCCAACGGTCCTGGACCGCATCGAAACGCACGCGCCGCTGGACGACCTGCTGCTGGCGATCGTCGGCTTCACGCTGCTGCTGGTGCTGCTGGCGGCCGGCTACGACCTGTGCGAGACGTACACGTCGCTCGGCCGCATTTCCGTACGCGTCCGACTGCTGGAGAAGATCGGGCTGAAAACCGCGAGCACGTCGTATATCAACACGTTGGACTCGTCGTTCCGCGCGAAGGAGCGCAAGTCCACGCAGTCATGCGTGGGCAACTACAGTCCGAGCGAGCGGGTGTGGACCACGTATACGGAGCTGCTCACCAACGTCATCGGCTTCGTGGTCTACCTGACCGTGCTGTCCGGTCTGAACGGCTGGCTGATCGCGCTGGTGCTGGTCACGGCCGTGGCGGGCTACCTGTCCGGCCGGCGGATCAACGAGTGGGGGTATCGTCACCGCGACGAGGAGCAGACGGCGTTCAGCCGGTTCGATTATCTGCAGACCGTGGCGAGCGGGCGCGAATATGCGAAGGATCTGCGTATCTTCGGCCTGCGTCCGTGGATCGTCGAGCTGCGCGCGGGCGCGATACGCACGCTGCGCGCGTTCTACGCGCATCGCGAGCGCATGTACGTGTGGGCGAACGTGATCGACGTGGTGCTCACGTTCGCACGCAACGGCGTCGCGTACGCGTATCTGATCTGGCTGACGTTGGCGCAGGATCTGCCTGCGTCGCGTTTTCTGCTGTATTTCACGGCGGTCGGCGGTTTTGCGACGTGGATCACCGGCATGCTCGACAAGTGTTCCGAACTGAACAAGGAGAGCCTGGAGCTTGCGCAGATCCGAGAGTTTCTCGATTGGCCGGAACCGTACGATCTGGACGGCGGGGAGCGGCTCGTCGCGCGGCCGGGTCACCTGTACGAGCTGCGATTGGACCATGTCTCGTTCCGTTACCCGGGCGCGGACCGCGATACGCTGCACGACGTGGATCTGACGATTCGGCCGGGCGAGAAGATCGCCGTGGTCGGCTTGAACGGCGCAGGCAAGACCACGATGATCAAGCTGCTGTGCGGCTTCCTCGACCCGACCGCCGGCCGCGTCCTGCTGGACGGACGGGACATCCGCGAGTATAACCGGCGCGACTACTACACGCTGTTCGCGGCCGTGTTCCAGGATTTCTCCGTGCTCGATACGACCGTCGCGCAGAACGTCGCGCAGCGATTGGACGGCTTCGACCGCGACCGCGTGCGCGAGTGCCTCGACGAGGCCGGGCTCACGGAGAAGATCATGTCCCTGCCCGGCGGTCTGGACGCGCATATCGGCCGGCGGATCTACGAGGACGGCGTCGACCTGTCCGGCGGGCAGACGCAGCGGCTCATGCTGGCCCGCGCCCTGTACCGGAACGCGCCGATCCTGCTGTTGGACGAGCCGACCGCCGCACTCGACCCGATCGCGGAGAACGACATCTACGAGCATTACAACCGTATGACCGCGGGCCGCACAAGCGTGTTCATCAGCCACCGGCTCGCGTCCACGCGTTTCTGCGACCGCATCCTGTTCATGAAGGACGGGCGCATCAGCGAACAGGGCACCCACGAGTCGCTGCTGGCCGCCGGCGGCGACTACGCGCGGCTCTTCAACGTGCAAAGCAAGTACTACCGGGATGATGCGGACGGCACCGGTACGACCGCCGGCACAACCGGTGCAATCGCAGAAGGTCGACAGCAATGAGCAACGCAACACATACCGAAACATCCGGCACATCCACCGCCCGCCCGCAACCGTGGCGCTACGAGCTGCGCGCGCTCGGCCTGTGGTGGAGGCTGCAGCCCAACTGGCTCCTCGCCACCGTGCTGGACGCACTATGTCAGGCGGCCGCCCCGTACGCGACCATCTGGTGCTCCGCCCAGCTCATCAACGAACTGGCCGGCCGGCGCGACCCGGCCGCCCTGCGCTCGTGGGTGATCCTCATCCTCGCGACCACGATTGCGCTCGCGCTGGCCGGCGCCGTTTGCCATCATTGGAAGCAGGCGGAGGACGAGATGCTGCCGGTCAGCGGCAGGCTGCCGGTCGCGGACAAGCTCATGGATCTCGACTTTCCGATCGCCGACGACCAGCGCACGTACGACACGGTTTCCAGCATCCGCCAGAACAACAATTTCAACGGTCGTGGCCTGTCCGAATCCGTGCAGGTGCTGAACGAGGCCCTGCCCGCCCTCTTCCAGATCGCGGGCGGCGTCGCACTGTCCGTGTCGCTGTTCACGTCGCCCGTGCCGGAGTCCGGCGGTCAGCTCGCACTGTTGAACAGCCCATGGTGCGCCGTGCTGATGGTCGTCGTGCTGGCTGGCGTCGTCGTGCTGTCGTCCGCCTGCTACGCGCACGGCGACGGTTTCTGGGTCGGTTTCGCGGAGGACGGCCGGTTCGGCAACCGCGTATTCGCGTTCTTCGGCGCCTCGTTCGCGAACGACAAGCGCGCGATGGACTGCCGCATGTACGGCCAGTTCGAGCATGTGGCCATTCCGTTCTGGCGTGCAAACAATTCGTTCGACGCGCACTCCCCCGCGATGCGCCGCGTACTGTGGCCGCTCACGTTGTGGCAGTCGTTGTCGGTGGCGGTCTCCACGATGCTGATCGGCGTCGTGTACGCGTTCGTATGTCTGAAGGCGTGGGGCGGCGCGTTCGGCGTGGGCTCGGTCACGCAGTACGTGGGCGCGATCACGACGGCGTTCACCGGACTGTCCACGCTGCTCAAGTCGGCCGGCCGCGTGCGCAACAACGCGCCGTTCCTGAAGACCGTGTTCGATTTTCTCGATACGCCGAACACGATGTATCAGGGGTCGCTCACGACGGAGAAGCGTACGGACCGGCAGTACGACGTGGAGTTCCGCGACGTGTCGTTCCGCTATCCAAACGCCGCGGACGACCAGTGGGCGCTGCGTCACGTGAACCTGAGGTTCCGCGTCGGTTCGCGGCTTGCGGTCGTGGGCGAGAACGGCAGCGGCAAAACCACGTTCATCAAGCTGCTGTGCCGACTGTACGATCCGACCGAGGGACGGATTCTGCTCAACGGGATCGATATCCGCAAGTACCGGTACGACGAGTACCTGCGCATCTTCGCGGTCGTCTTCCAGGACTTCCAACTGCTCGCCCTGCCGCTCGGCCAGAACGTGGCCTGCGCGGCCCGCTACGATCGAGAACTGGCCGCCGACTGCCTAGACAAGGCCGATTTCGGCGACCGGCTGGCGTCCATGCCGCACGGTTTGGATACGAGCCTGTACAAGGATCTCGACCAGTCGGGTGTGCAGGTGTCGGGCGGCGAGGCGCAGAAGATCGCGATCGCGCGCGCCCTGTATCGCGACGCGCCGTTCATCGTCCTCGACGAGCCGACCGCCGCGCTCGACCCGATCGCCGAGGCGCAGATCTACGCGAAGTTCGACGAGATCGCCGGCAACAAAACCGCCGTATACATCAGCCATCGGCTGTCGTCATGCAAGTTCTGCGACGACATCGCCGTCTTCGACCACGGCAACATCGTCCAATACGGCACCCACGACCAGCTCGTCAGCGACCAGTCCGGCAAATACCACCAACTCTGGCAAGCCCAAGCCCAGTACTACGCCGCCAACTAATACCGCACCTGCGGCGTCTGGGCATACCCGCTCATGCCCACCGACTGCGCGCGCATCTCCTGCGCCATCTGCATGAGCCGCGCGATGCGCTGATCGGTCGGCGGGTGGGTCGAGAACAGCTTCGACAGCCCCTCCGCGGAGAACGGGTTCGCGATCATCATCGCTGCCACCGACTGCGTGCCGGCCGTCTGCGGCATCGGATTCGCGGCCGTCCCGTACGAGATCTTGTTCAATGCGGACGCGAGCGCCTCCGGGTCGCCGGTCAGGCGCGAACCGTCCTCGTCCGCGTCGTACTCGCGCGTGCGCGAGATCGCCATCTGGATCAGCGACGCGGCGATCGGCGCGAGAATCATGCTCAGCAGCACGCCGACCGCGCCGAGCGCGCCGCCCGAATCGCCGTCGCGATCGTCGCGCGAGCCGCCGAAATACATCAGCGAATAGCCGAGGTACGTGATCACCGTCGCCATCGCGGACGCGATCGCCGACGTCAAAATATCGTGATTGTACACATGCATGAGCTCGTGGCCGAGCACGCCGCGGATCTCACGTTCGTTGAGCATCTGCAGGATGCCCTGCGTGCAGCAGACCGCCGCGTGGCGTTCGTTACGTCCCGTCGCGAACGCGTTCGGGCTCATCGTGGGCGCGATGTAGATGCGCGGCATCGGCTTGCCGGCCTTCGCGCTCAGCTCGCGCACGATGCGGTACAGCGCGGGCGCCTCCTGTTCGCTGACCTCGCGGGCGCGCATGGATGCGATGGCGAGCTTGTCGGAGAACCAGTAGGAGCCGAACGTGGTGGCCAGGCCGATGACGATGTAGATGCTCAGCGTGCTGCGCTGGCCGCCGGTGGCCCACCAGATGAGCATGATGATGCCCCACATCAACGCGAACAACAGCGTTGTCTTCAGGCCGTTGCAATGGCCGTGCACCTGCAATTTGCCAGTCATAATGCACACAGTAAATTCACTGTCTGGATGTTGGCTGGGCGCATGCCGGATATTGCCGTCGCATCAGCCACAGGCGTAACCCGCTTTTGTGTGCGGGTTCTCACTGGCCTCCCGCCGGTCTCCCGCCGGCCTCCCGCCGGCCTCCCACCGGCCTCCCACTGGCCATAAACCAACGCAAATCGGCGGTTGGGCGTTGGCCCATGACCAGTTAGCAACCCGCCCGCCATGAACCAACACACAGGGGCCCATAAGCGTTGGTTTGCGGCGAGCAGAGCGGTCCTATTCGCCATGAATCAACGCAAAGGGTCTCACCAGCATTGGTTCCCGGCCAGCCAGCGGCTTTATTCGCCGTAAACCAACGCAAAGGGTCCAGCTAGCGTTGGTCTATGGCGAGGGGCATGGAGGTCAGGCGGTCATCGACGCGGAGTGAATCGTGTCGAGCATGGAGACCAGGCCGGAGACCAGTTCGTATTCGTCGGCGGCGCTGGTCATGACCGCCAGCACGTAGTCGCCGGAGCTCGAGCGCACGATGCCGGCGTCATTGAGCGCGTAGTAGTCGCCTTCGCCGTTGATCCAACCGGCCTTGGTGTACACGGAATACTGTCCGCCGAGGGCCATGTGGATCGTGGAGTTCAGGGTGTCGGAGTATTCGCCGGCCAGCCATTGCCGCGCGGCGGAGTCGAGATCGGAGGCGGTCTGGGTCGTGTTGTCGGCGGAGGTGCCCGCGCTGCCGGAACCCGCCGTCGACGTGCCGGCCGAGGCGTCGCCGTCCGCCGAATCCGCACCGTCGGAGCCGGCCGAACCGGTGTCGGCCGAGCCGGTGTCGGCCGAGCCGAACAGGTACCCGTATCCCTTCGCCCACATTCGCGCGAGGTCCGCGGCCGACATGTTCAGATACGAGCCCTGCGTCACGTCCACGGACACGCCCGCGGACTTCGCCCACGTCGCGAACGCGTCCGTGCCGTACGTGTCGTGCAGTTCCTTGTATGTGTCGTTGTTGGACACGGTGATCGTCTGATCGATCAGATACTGCGTCGTCGCATCGTCGTCGGTCGCGGCCTCGTACGCCGCGGTCAGGTCGATCGTGCCCGTTTCGGCAAGCGACAGCACGTACGGGCCTTTGATCGCGGACGCCGAGTATCGCGCCGCGTCCGCGTACGAGGCGAGCGTCTTGCCGGACGTCATGTCGACCAGCACGAATGAGACGCCGTACCCGTAGGCCGCGAACGTGTTCAGCTCGTCTTCCAGCTGGACCTGCGTGTCCGTGTCGAGCGTGAAGCCGACCGTGGAGACCTGCGCGGAACCGTCGATCTGGCCGATGCCGTCCAGTGCAGTTTCGGTCGGGGTCGGTTTGGCTTGGGCCTCGGCGGCCGAAGAGTCCTGCGAGGTCTTGGAGGATTTGGCCGTCTTGGTGGCCTGCTTGGCCTTGGCCGTCACGGTTGCGGAATCGCCAGCCGCATCACGCCACAGGTACTGCATGCCGCCGCACATCGCGACCGTGACCGCGAGCGTCGCGCCGGCGACGCGCAGCACGCGGCGGCGATACACCGGCGACTGGACCAGGTTCGCCGCCCACGTGCGCATCATATGATGGGCGTTCCCGGCGTCGCGTTCACTACGTTCGTGACGGGGAGGGGACGGCCGATGATGGCGATTGGGCTGCGACATGATACTTCCGAACTATTGCTACACGGTGATTCCCGCACTAATATACGCGGCCTTGTTGCCGCGTGCCCTGACAACAACCTGAAAACTTGGCGAATAAGGTGCCGCCACGCAGTGTCCTCGCGCAGGCACCCGCTCATCCCGGTATCGCGTTATCTCGCGATGCCTAGACCAGAGCTGGGCACCCACGACAACGGATCCACATGAACCAAGGAGAAACGCAGCAAGTCCGGGCGATACGAAGGGCGGCCGCCCACGGCATTTGCCGGTGGCGACCGCCCTGCGTGCTCGTCGTTACCCGTCAGCGAGTCCGGCGTAGACGACTCGCATGTCGGGCCTCTGGGCTCAGGCGTGCGCGAGCGCGCGCATCTGATCGGGGTCGATGACCTTCTTGTGTTCGCGGCCTTCCTTCGCGCCTTCCGCACGCTCGAACGCGTCGACCTTCTTCCAGCCGGCGAAATCGATCGGCTTGACGCCGCGGCTTTCCAGCAGTCGGTCGATCGACTCGGGGTCGCGGTCGGCCGCCACGCGACCGCCTTCCGCGGCCTTGGCGAGATCCTCGAGCATGTTGGTCACGATCATCAGCGCATCGGACTTGGTCGAGCCGATCAGGCCGACCGGACCGCGCTTGGCCCAACCGGTCGCGTACAGGCGTTCGCGCACCTCGCCGCCGTCCGCGGCGGTGGTGATGCGGCCGTCGCCATTCGCGTTGGCCAAGTGGGCGCCCTTCTCGTCGTACACGATGCCGGGCGCTTCGGCCGGCTTGTAGCCGATCGCGTGGTACACGGCCTCGACCGGGTAGTCGGTGAACTCGCCGGTGCGGTGCATCTTGCCGTCGGCGCCGGTTTCGGTGCGCTCGACGCGGATCGCGGTCACCTTGCCGTCCTCGCCGAGGACCTCGGTCGGGGCGGAGTTGAAGTGGATGTAGTACTTGCGGTCGGCCGGGTTGCCTTCGAAGTCGACGTCGCCGTCGTCCTCCATGTCCTCGGCCATCTCGCGGATCGTGAACAGCTCCTCGACCATCTGGCGGGTGAGCTTGTCCTTGCCGGCCACCTCGATGGTGTCGTCGTCGAGTTCGAAGTCGTCCTCGTTGATGATGAGCTGCACGCCGGGCAGCTTCTCCATCTCGCGCAGCTCCTGCACGCTGAACTTCGCCTGCGCGACGCCGCGGCGGATGAACAGGTGGAGCACCTTGGCCTTGTTGGCCTGGATGCCCTCGTAGACGTTGTCCGGAATGTCGGTCTTGGCCTTGAGGTCGTCCGCGTTGCGCATGAGCTCGCGGGCCACATCCATCGCGACGTTGCCGCCGCCGATCACGGCCACGTTCTCGGCCGTCAGCGGCCATTCGCGGGCGCCGGTCGGATAGCCGTCGTACCATTCGACGAACTTGGCGGCGCCGTACACGCCGTCGAGGTCGGCGCCGGGCAGGCCGAGCGGCTTGTCCTTGACCGCGCCGGTGGCGAACAGGACCGCGTCATAGCGGGCCAGCAGCTCGTCGAGAGTCACGTCCTTGCCGAACTCCACGTCGCAGTAGAGGTGGATGTCGGGGTTGTCGAGCGTCTTCTCGAGCGCGTCGGCGATGAACTTGATGGACGGGTGGTCGGGGGCCACGCCGTAGCGGACCAGGCCGAACGGCACGGGCAGCTTCTCGAACAGGTCGATGCGGGCCTTGGTGCCGAGACCGAGCTCCTCGCCGAGCTTCTTGAGCTGGCGCAGGAAGATGTCAGAGGAGTACACGCCGGCCGGGCCAGCGCCGATCACTGCAATGCGCAGTTCGTTGGCGGCATTCTCGTTGGTATTCACAGTTTCAGTCACGCGTCCCAGCCTATCGCAAGCCTCCGAATCGCGGAAGGGGTGATTTTGACGCGGCCGACGAGCAACGAACGGCGCATCAGGACTTTGCTGCGAACGGTGCAGGCGGTTTGTCGGTGTTGCAGCGTGATTTGCACCATTCACGTCTCAATTCGCCGGCAGTTTGACGATTGAGAGGCTAAAACGACGGTTTCCACGGGTCAGTTCGACGATCGAGAGGCTGTCGCTTTCGACGATAACCCCTGAAATAGTATGAATGGGGGTATATTCCGTGCCGATCATGTCGATCAGGGCTCCCAAGTAGCCTCTCAATCGTCAAACCGACCTTGACAGACCTCCATTTCAGCCTCTCAATCGTCAAACCGACTCGTCACACACGAGCCTTCGGCATCATTCATCCCGATCGAACAGGGCGGTGAGCGCCCAGAGGATGCTCACCACGTCGATGGCCTCCTGAAGGAAAGCACCGACGACCATCGGAATGAGGTTGAACGCGGCGGCGACCATGCCGATCACCGCCAGTCCAAGCCCCAGCAACACGGCCTGCAGCATCACGCGCCGAGTGCGGCGTGCGATGGCGATGGCCTGTGGCACCGCGGCGATGTCGTCGTTCATGATGACGACCTGCGCGGATTCCGAGGCGGCCGTGGACGTGCCATCGGTCATGGCCACGCCGATGTCCGCCGCGGCCAGCACCGGCGCGTCATTCACGCCATCGCCCACCATCATCGTGACCTCGCCGTTCGTCGCGGTTCGGGCGAAGCCACGACGCCGTCCGGCCTCTTCCCGGAGTCCTTCCGCTCCGGGCGCCCCGACTGAGTCGTCTACGACATCCGCAGCCCCAAATCCGCCGGCTCCGCCCTTGGTCGCCGTTCCCGCATCGCGCACCGCAGCGACCTTATCCTCCGGGAACAGTTCGGCATGCACCTCGTCGATGCCGACCTCGCGGGCGATGATCTCGGCGGACGCACGCTTGTCACCGGTGAGCATGGTCAGCCGCCCCACGCCCAGCGCGTGCAGCCGCGACAACGCCTCCCGGGCGTTCGCGCGCGGCACGTCGCGTAACACGATGCGTGCAATCAGCTGACCATCGATCGACACGTACGACGCCATTTCGTCCGGTTCCAGCATCCCGAACCGCGCGCGAACGACCGCATCCGTCGACAAAGTCGCGCCGGCCAAACCGGCATGCTCCCCGACACCGGCATTGCGTCCGGCCAGCGTTCCCGCTTCCGTGGCGGCACTCCCCGATTCCGGTACGTCGTCCCGCACCCCGGGCCACTCGGCATCCTGCGCCACGGACGAATGCCCGTGCAGCATCTCGGCGGAGCCATTCCCCGACGGGTCCTCCCCGATACCCGCCGGCTGCACCGGCTGGAACCCGTCGTCACGGGCGTTCGCGAACGACAGTCGTCCGACGCGAACCACATGGCCGTTCACTTCACCGGATACGCCCTTGCCGGCGTCCTCCCGCACGTTCTTCACCACCGGCGCATCCGCATCCGGCCCGTGCCCGGTCGCCCCGGCGGCTCCGGACGCCGAGCCAGCAGCCCCGGCCAGCCCAGCCATCCGAGACGCCCGAGACATCCGAGACGCCCGAGCCTCCCCGGCAGCCGTACCCGAATCCCCAACAGCCAAAACGGCCCCGGCCGCCAGCCGAGCCGCCCCCGGATCAGGGCACTCCTGCTGCCCGGCTGCAAACCGCGCCCGCAGCCGTTCCGTCGCGGCCCGCCCGGCCGCCGCGATGCCGCGCGAAAGGATGTGCACCGAATAGCCTTCCACCACGCCAGCCATCATCAGCACATGGTCCTCGTCCAGCCGCGTCCCGGCGCCCGGCAGCATCTCGACGCGCACGACCTGCGGCTGTTTGACCGTCAGCGTGCCGGTCTTGTCGAAGAACACCTGCGTGACCTGTCCGAGCCGTTCGAGCACGTCCTGCGTTTTGATGAGCACGCCGGAGGCCGCCAGTCGCCCGGTGCCCGCGATGTATGCGACCGGCGCGGCGATGAGCAGCGGGCACGGCGTCGCGAGCACGAGCACCTGTGCGAATCGCGTCGGCACGCCGGACATGGCCCACGCCAGTCCCGCGATGAGCAGCGACAGCACGGTGAACGGTACGGCGAGCCGGTCGGCCGTGCGCACGACCGCCGGCCGCGACTCCTGCGCGGACGTCACGAGCGCGAGGATGCGCTGATACTGCGAGTCGGCGGCGCGTTGAGTCACGCGCATGGTGAGCGCGGTCGCGCCGTTGACCGCGCCGGACATGACGCGCGCGCCCGCGAACGCTTCGCGCGGCACCGGCTCGCCGTTGATGGCGCTCAGGTCGAGCGTGGCGGAGACGGACATGAGTTCGCCGTCGACCGGCACGGTTTCGCCGGGCAGCACGATGATCACGTCGCCGATACGCACGTCGTCAACCGGTACCGTGGCGAATCGGGACGCCGCAATGGCACGGCGACGCCGCGCGATCTCGTCGGCGACTTCGACGCAGCCTTCGGCGGATCGACCGACGAGCACGCACATGTCGTCGGCGGCCACGTCGGCGGACGAGGCGGACGATACCGGACGGAACCCGTCCTCCCTCACCGGGGTGATGTTACGGGCCGGGGTGATGTTACGGGCACGGGCGACGACATGATCGTCGTCACGTCCGCGATCGCGCCCGCTGCCGCCGCGATCGCCGCCCCGCCTGACGCCGGGCAACGTCACCACGTGCGCGGTCTGCGGCGCGGCCTGCAGCAGCGCGTTCAGACTGTGCTCGGCCTTGGCCTGCGCGTATTCCTCGATCGCCTCGCCGGACGAGATCATGAGCATGACCGCCCAGCTCGCCCAGTATTCGCGCACCGCGACGGTCGACAGGATCGCGACGACGGCCAGCAGGTCGACGCCGACCTGGCCGTGACGGATGTCGTCGATCATGCCGCGCACGGTGTCGAATACGACGATCAGCACCAGCGCGATGATCAGCCACTGTCCGACGCCGGGATCGCCCAGTATCGGCAGGTTCACGGGATCGACCGGCGCGCCGGGCACGGCAACCGGCGACGTTCCGGACGGAGTCGGCACATCCGACCCAACCGACACACCGCCAAGTCCGATCGCACTGCCCGCCGCAAACCACGGCCGCCACTGCCCCAGCAACGCCAACGGCAGCGCCGACACGACGACCACGGGCAGCATCGGCACCAATCGGCAGATGCGGAGGACGGCTTTGAAGAATCTGATGATGATATCGCTCATCATTGCTCCTTACGCTCGCATACGGAGCCGATCGTGGCGGCGGCGCGAGAAGCGGGTATGCAGTCGCGTGACCGGCCTCGATCGGCGGTTCAGTCACGCCTTGTTAACCCACCGGCGGCTTTGCCCGGCACTCTTGCGAGCGCCTCGCGCGACCTTCCGATACACGGCGTAAAGATGACATATTCAGTTATGACGGTTCCATGATGACCGAACGCCGCGACAGCGCACAGACAAGAAACGGCCATAACCGCATCCCGACAGTGTCATCGGGACTTGGTTATGGCCGTTTCCTCGGAGCCGTCCAGGCTGCACACCCAGCCGGACACACCCGGCCGGGCACACAGCCCAGCGGTTTACCACATGCCGAACGGATCGCTCAGGCCGCCGTTGTCGCCGGTGCCGCCGTCGCTGTTACCATTGCCGTTGCTGTTACCGTTGCCGTAACCGTAGCCGTTCGAACCGTTACCGTTGTTGTTGTTCTGGCTGTTGCCGTTGGACGAGCCGGACGAGCTGGACGAACCGGTCACCGCGGACTCCTCCTGATCGAGCGTCACGTCGACTTCCATGGTCTTGCCGTTGCGCACGATGGTCAGCGTGGCCTTGTCGCCGAGCGCCGCGGCGCGCACGAAGCCGAGCAGCGCGTAGTGGCTGGTGACCGCGTTGCCGTTGAAGGCGACGATCGTGTCGCCGGACTTGAGTCCGGCCTTGTCGGCGGGGCTGCCGGAGACGACCGCGGAACCGGACGTGCCGGCCGTGATCTTCGCGCCGGAGCGGGTCACGCCGTCGGCGGTGGCCGTGCCGGTGGTCACGGTGATGCCGAGCGCGACGTGCGTCACGGAGCCGCTCTTGATGATCTCGTTGGCGACGCGCTTGACGAGGTTCGCCGGGATCGCGAAGCCGATGCCGATCGAGCCGGCGGATTCGGACGAGCTTGCGGTGGACGCGATGGACGAGTTGATGCCGATCACCTGGCCGGCGCCGTTGAACGTCGGGCCGCCGGAGTTGCCCGGGTTGATGGCCGCGTCGATCTGGACCGCGTTGGTGAAGATCTCGTTGTTGTTGTCGTCGGTGACGGTCACCGGGCGGTTGAGCGCGGAGACGATGCCGGTGGTGGCGGTGTCGTCGTAGCCGAGCGGGTTGCCGATGGCCATGACGGCCTCGCCGACGGCGAGTTCGTCGGAGTCGGCGAACGTGACGGCCTTGAGGTCGCTCGGCGGGTTCTGCAGCTTGATGACCGCGAGGTCGGTGGTCGTGTCGGTGCCGACGACCGTGGCGGTGTACATGTTGCCGTTGGCGAGCGTGACCTGGATCGACTGGGCGCCGGAAATCACGTGGTTGTTGGTCACGATGTGGCCCTCGGTGTCGAGGATCGCGCCGGAGCCCTTCGCCTCGCCGTTGCTCAACGTGGTCGTGATCGACACGACGGAGTCGGACACACTGGATGCGACGGACGTCCAGTCGACGGCCTCACCGCTCTTGGTGGTGGCTGTGCCGGAACCGGACTTGTTGGAGTTCACGCTGGACAGCGAGCTGCTGGTCGGCACCGTGATCCAGCCGTACGTGATCGCGCCCCAGCCGATGCCGAGGCACAGCGCCGCGGAGACGAGCGCGGCGACGACCGCGACGATCACGCCGTTGGCGGTCTTGGCGCCGGACTTGCCGGCCGGCTGGCCGGGCTGGCCGGGCTGACCCGGATTCTGACCGAACGGCGGCATCGGCGGGTAGCCGCCGTTGTTCTGCTGCTGGTTCGGCGCGCCCTGCTGCGGCTGCTGGCCGGCAAGGAACGGGTTGCCGTACGGGTTGCGGCCGGCACCGTTCTGCTGGGTGCCCTGCGGCTGGCCGAACGGGCCGCCCTGGCCGAACAGGCCGCCGAACGGCTGCGTCGGCTGGCCCTGCGGGTTCTGCTGACCCTGCGGCTGGGCGTTGCCGGCAGGCTGGTTCGCGGTCGGGGTCGGACCGTAGGCGCCGTATTCCGGTGCCGGACGGTACGGGCCCGAAGCGCTTTCGGAGGCCGGCTGGCCCTGCGGGGCCGCATTGTTGCCGTCGTTGGAGACGACCGTGGTTTCACCGGCCGCCGCCGCATAGTTCGGAACGTCGTTCGCGGACGGTTCCGGAGCGGCCGGAGCAGCCGGGGCGGCCGGGGCGGGCGTCATCTGCACCGTCGGCTGCTCGCCGTTGTCGGGGGTGGTAGGCAACGCCACGGTGGGCTGCTCGTTGCTGTCGTCGTTGGTGTTGGAAGTGGAAGTCGTGTTGCTCGCGCCGTCGGCAGTCTGCGGCTGCGCGTTCTGGTCGCCACCGGCGTACCAGTTGTTGTTCTCTTCAGCCATTGTTGCTCCTTAGGTTGTTGCCGGGCTTCCGTTTTAGCTCCCTGTGATCGGATGATCGGCCCGGTGAACTGCTACCTAAGAGTAAAGATACTTGCTCTGGAAGTTTCCTGAATGTTTGTTGGAAGGAGTAATCGAATTGTCTTTCGATTATCGCAATAGGCCCGCTCAACCCTTCGGCCAATTACACCGGTACACCGGTTACGTGTAGCGGTTTTAGCCACTTACCGATCGCTATCTCGCTTACGTGTAGCGGCCAAGAACAACAAACCCGAGTACGGAAGCCCGAAAAACCAAGGATTTCCAAGCTTCCCTACTCGGCTTCTTCTCCCTCGACCGCTACACGTAAGCCGGATAGATGTTTGCAGCCCGGACCTCGCTCCGGACACCGCCGCAGATAAACCGCCGGTCACACACCATGCACAGGCCGCACGTTATCCGAACGTTATCCGAACACATCTACCCACACACACCGGTTGAGCTTCCTACCGGGCTTCGCCTAGAGTGAATCGCATGACGAGTCTTTTGGATCATCCGCGCGGCGCAGAGCCCGGCAAGCCCGGCGATCGCAGCGCATTCAGCTTCGAAACCATCACCCGACTGCCCGATGCGGCGGACGGCAAGGGCCGCGGCGGTGCGCGCTACGGCCGTACCGGCATCCTGCATACGCCGCACGGCGACATCCATACGCCCGCGTTCGTGCCGGTCGCCACGCAGGCCGCAATGAAGGCCGTGCTGCCGGAGACGATGAGGGCGGAGGGCGCGCAGTGCATGCTGTCGAACGCCTTCCACCTGTACGAGCGCCCCGGCGAGGACGTGCTCGACGCGGCCGGCGGACTTGCGAAGTTCATGAACTGGGACGGACCGACGTTCACCGATTCGGGCGGCTTCCAGGTGCTCTCGCTCGGTGCCGGATTCAAGAAGACGCTGGCGATGGACGTGACCGGCATGAAGTCGGACGACGTGATCGCCGAGGGCAAGGAGCGCCTCGCGTTCGTGGACGAGGACGGCGTGACGTTCAAGTCGCCGCTCAACGGCTCGCTGCATAGGTTCTCCGCGGAGATCTCGATGGGCATCCAGCACAAGATCGGCGCGGACATCATGTTCGCGTTCGACGAGCTGACGACGCTCATGAACACGCGGCGCTATCAGGAGCAGTCGGTGGAGCGCACGTACCGCTGGGCGCAGCGTTGCGTCGCCGAGCACGAGCGACTGACCGAAGCGCGTCTCGGCAAGCCGTATCAGGCACTGTACGGCGTGGTGCAGGGCGCAAACTACGAGGATCTGCGCCGGCATGCGGCCGAGCAGATCGCCTCGCTGGACTTCGACGGCGTGGGCATCGGCGGCGCGATCGAGAAGCGCATCATCGGCGACACCTGCGCGTGGATCTGCGACGCGATGCCGGAGAGCCGGCCGCGCCACGTGCTCGGCATCGCCGCGGTGGACGACATCTTCGCGTGCGTGGAGAACGGCGGCGACACGTTCGACTGCGTGGCTCCGGCCCGTTGCGGCCGCAACGGCGCGATCTTCACGCGCGACGGCCGCTACAACGTCAAGCGCGCGGAGTTCAAGTCCGATTTCGGGCCTTTGGAGGAGGGCTGCGACTGCTACACGTGCACGCACTATTCGCGCGCGTACGTCGATCATCTGCTGCGCGCCCGCGAGTTCAACGGGTTCACGCTGGCGACGATCCACAACGAGCACTTCTTCATCAAGCTGCTCGACGACATCCGCGCGTCGATCGACGGCGGCTATTTCGACGAGTTCCGCGACGCGACGCTCGCCCGCTTCTACGCGCACGGCTCGCGCGGCTGATCGGATCCGGACTTCGCAAAGTTCGCACGATTTCGCGACCTATGCGAACTTTGCGAGGTTTCACACCCTTTTTTCCTCGTAAAGTTCGCACGCCCGACGGCATCATGCGAACTTTGCGAGGAAAACGCCGCATCATCCGGGCACAACGTCATCCGACCGCCATCGTACCCCACCGCGCGGGGTACCCGTGCAAGGCGGCCGATCGGCAACAACCGATCGGCGACGGCCGCACGACCGCGCTACAGGCAGGCGATATTGCTGTCGGTGCGTGATTCCGTGCCGCCGACCAGCGAGCGCCCGCCCCAGCCGGAACCGGTTGCGACACCGACAGCCGCACCATCCCAGTCGCCGACGCGCATGATCATCTGCCCGCGGCCGAAGTCGGCCGTCTCCAGGCTCATGCTCATGTCGTGTCCACGCCGGGCGAGTTCGCGCGCGATCGCCGCGTCGAACCGCGTCTCCACGCGCGTCGCGTTGCCTCGATCCCACCGCCAGCGCGGCGCGTCGAGCGCCTGCTGCGGGTCCATGCCGAAGTCGATCGCGTTCATCGCGACCTGCACGTGACCCTGCGGCTGCATGTACGCGCCCATCACGCCGAACGGCCCGACCGGCCGGCCGTCGCGCATCAGGAACCCCGGAATAATCGTGTGATACGTGCGCTTGCCCGGCTTGAGCGCGTTCGCAAGCGACGGGTCGAGCGCGAAATCGGCGCCACGGTTCTGCAATGCTATGCCGGTGCCGGGCACCACGATCCCCGACCCGAATCCCATGTAATTCGACTGGATGTACGAGACCATGTTGCCTTCGCCATCCGCACAGCACAGGTATACGGTGCCGGATGTCGACGGCGTGCGCGTCGTGCGCACTTCGGCGGTCTCGCCGATCAGCCGCGCCTTCCCCTCACCGTATTCGGGCGCAAGATAACGCGCGTAATCAACGCTCGTATCATCCGGGTCGGTGACCACGTCGAACGCGTCCGCGAACGCGATTTTGATCGCCTCGATCTGCCGATGGTAGGCGAGCGCGCGATCCGTTCCGGCGACGTCGAAATTGCGCAGGATGTTGAGCGCCATAAGCGCGACGATGCCCTGTCCGTTCGGCGGGATCTCGCACACCTGCCAGCCGTCGCGATAGTCGAGGCGCATCGGATCGACCCAGCGCGGACGGAACGCGGCCAGATCGTCGTAGCGCAGGTATCCGCCGGCCGCACGGCTTGCCGCGTCGATCGCACGCGCCAGATCGCCCTCGTAGAACGAGCGCGCGTTCGTCGCGCCGATCTCGGCCAGCGAGTCGGCATGATCCGGCAGCGTGACGACGTCGCCGGCCTGCGGCGTGCGCTGGTCGGCACCGCGCGTGAACGTGCGGAACCAGTCGTCGAATCGGCCGCCGGCGTTCTCCCGGCGATACGCGTCGGCCGAACGCTTCCACCAGTACGCAAGGTTCGGGTTCGCCGCGTAGCCGTTGCGCGCGTAGTCGACGGCCGGCGCGAGATCGTCGGACAGCGTGAGCCGGCCGTAGCGTTCGTTCAGCGCGGCCCATGCGGCGGGCGCGCCCGGCACGGTGACCGGCGTCCAGCCGAAGCGCAGCATATGGCCGTCCGCGGTGACGTTGCCGTCCGCGATGACCCGGTCGATGGAGATGCCCTGCGGCGCCGGACCGCTCGAGTTGAGGCCGATCAGTCGCTGCTCGCGAGCGCTCCATGCGATGCAGAATGCGTCCGATCCGAGGCCGTTGGACGTCGGTTCGACGACGGTGAGCGCGGCCGCTGCGGCGACGGCCGCGTCGAACGCGTTGCCGCCTTTGAGGATGGCCTGCAGACCGGCGGCCGACGCCTGCGGTTCGGAGCAGTTGACCATGGCCCGGTCGGCGTAGATCGGGAATCGTTGGGAGGGGTAGCGCTGGGAGAGCGGGTCGAAATTCGCGTTCATCATGTCGTCCATTATCGTCGCCGGCGCCGGGCGGACGCGCGCGGCATTGCGCATAATGAGTATCGTTCGGAGAGCACCGTTCGGCAAGCACCGTTCGGCAAGCACCGTTCGGAGAGCCGCCCGAGATGCGGGGAACGGAGGAGCGTATGGGTCTTATCGCGGCGATGCAGGGGTTCTGCGTCATCGGCATCATCATTCTCATCGGCTATATCGCCGCGCGCTGCCAGATCGGCGGCCCGACCGCGCAGATGGTGCTCAATCGTTTCAGCTATTTCGTGTCCACGCCGTGCCTCATGTTCGCGCTGCTGTCCAAGGAGCATCTTGCGGACGTGTTCAAGACGGGCGTCCTGGTCGCGATCCTGTGCGCGTCGATCACGGGCGCGATATTTCTCGCGATCAACGCCGCATGCTTCCGGCTGAAACTCGCCGACGCGACGATCGGCGTGCTCATCTCCATGTTCATGAACGCGAACAATATCGGCCTGCCCATCGCCACGTACATTCTCGGCGATCCGACCGCGGTCACGCCGATCGTGCTCATCCAGGGCATCCTGTTCACGCCGGTCGCGCTGACCATGCTCGACCTGTCGTCCAAGGACACGGTGAGCGTACGCACGATCGTCGGCCAGCCGCTGCATCAGCCGATTCTGATCGGCGTGCTGCTGGGCATCGTCACGTCCGCGATCAGCGACCATGTCGGCTGGTTCGTCGTGCCGGATTATCTGTACGATCCGATCAATATCGTCGGAGGATCGTCGGTACCGCTGATTCTGACGGCGTTCGGCATGTCGTTGCGCAATACGAAGCCGTTCGGAGCCGGCGCCGATTATGCGGCGACGATTACGGCTGCGCTGCTGAAGAATGCGGTGATGCCGGCGGCCGCGTTCCTGCTTGCCTATTTCATGATGGGATTCCGCGGCACGGACCTGTACGCGTGCGTGATCCTCGCCGCGCTGCCGACCGCGCAGAACGTGTACAACTACGCGTCGCGCTACGATGCGGGCACGCGCCTCGCCCGCGACGGCATCCTGCTCAGCACCCTCTCCTCCCCCGTGTTCATCTTCATCATCGCCGCGCTGCTGGGGTGAGTGTCTGGGTGATTCAACAACTGCGCCTGACCGTCTCGGGCCGTCTCGGGCCGACCGCCCGCAACGGAAGATATCCGAATGTGGGGAAAATGAGACTTTTACGCACGCCCGTATCCGAAAGTGGGGAAATTGCGACGCGACACGCCGGTTTCCGATCCCGTTCGTACTGCTTGGTTCCCCACATTCAGGATATCGAGCCGAAAGTGGGGAAACAGGCAGTATGAACGCCCGTCATCGGCGGGCTTGATGCTGTCCATTTCCCCACTTTCGTCATCGGGCCATGTCCGTGGTTCCGCCAAGGCCTGTTCATGCTGCCTGTTTCCCCACATCCGCCGCCACCCCGGCCTCCAACGGCGGGCCGACGGGCCAACCGGACAGGAATGTGGGGAAATCTAAACATTTTGCGTAGGGTCTTCCTGCGCCCGACAGATACAGAAAAGCCCCGGACCGTTGATATTCCAACGATTCGGGGCTTTCTCCCTGCGTGCGAGTGGGGGGAGTTGAACCCCCACGAGCATACACTCACTGCCACCTGAAGACAGCGCGTCTACCATTCCGCCACACTCGCAGACAATCGATTAAGATACACCCATATCATCAGTCACGCAATCTTCGGCGTGTCGCGCGATATCGCAGCGAAAATCAGACCCTCTCATCGCACGGCAGTATGGCAGCACTCACAGCGACACAATGTCCGCGCCGAACGGCCACAGCGCCAGTTTGGCCATCTTGAACGACTGGATGCCGAACGGGATGCCAATGATGGTGAGGCAGTTGACCAAGCCGGCACCCACATACCCGAGCGCCATCCACACGCCGACCAGCACCATCCACACGATGTTCGCCAGCGTGGATCCGACGCCGCCCCGATACACCACGGTCTTACCGAACGGGGTGAGCGTGAGTTCGGCCATTTTGAACGCCTGTATGCCCAGCGGGATGCCGATGATCGTCACGCATAGCACCAGTCCGACGATCGCCCAGCCCAACGACAGGAGCAGACCGCCGAAAATCAGCCACACGATATTGCCCAAAAGTCTCATATCTTCATACTGCCATGCCGCAACGGGCGCAACGGTCAGGGGAACCACTGATTTATCCCTGATCCGGCAAGCCTGATCCGACAAGCCGGACCATCCCTCACCAACTCACCAACGCGGGGCCAGCCTTGTATACAACCATTCCGCACGGTTCGCACACCGCTTTGCACGCCCGCTCGTCGAGCGCGATCCGACAGTCACGATCCGGCAGCCCCGCCGAGTATCCCCATCCCGACCCAACGTCCCCGGTTCGCATCCGACCGGTCGCCAATCCCTTCTGCTATCGTTTGCATGAGGACGGGACGCGCGCCCACGCGCAACGCGGCACAACGCGGCACAACGCGACTCAATGCGGCACGGTCGCAACCCACGGCCACAGCCACTATCGCGACCACGGCTACAAGCAGCCGCCCCACCACGGTCACGGCTACGGCGCTGCCACAGCCGCAGTCCCGGTCACAAACCGCGGCCACAAGCCACGGCCGAAAACCGCCGCCGCAACCACGGCGCGAACGCGACGAAACCGCAGCAGACCCGCTGGAAGGAGACTCCAATGACGTCGAACAACACACGCGACGACTGGTGGAAGCAGGCGGTCGTCTACCAGATCTACCCGCGCAGCTTCAAGGACGTGAACGGCGACGGCCTCGGCGACATCGCCGGCATCACCGAGAAGATGCCGTATCTCAAAACGCTCGGCGTGGACGCAATCTGGCTGAGCCCGTTCTATCCGTCCGATCTCGCGGACGGCGGCTACGACGTGATCGACTATCGCAACGTCGACCCGCGTCTCGGCACCATGGACGACTTCGACGCGATGGCCGCGGCCGCTCGCGAGGCCGGCATCAAGATCATCGTCGACATCGTGCCGAATCACACGTCGAACAGGCACAAGCTGTTCCAGGCCGCCCTCGCGGCCGCTCCCGGCTCCCCCGAACGCGACCGGTATATCTTCCGCGAGGGCCGTGGGTCGAACGGCGAACTGCCGCCGAACGACTGGCAGGCCATGTTCGGCGGCCCCGCGTGGGAGCGCGTGCCGGACGGCCAGTGGTATCTGCACATCTTCACCAAGGAGCAGCCGGACGTCAACTGGGATAATCCGGACATCCACGAGGAGTTCGCGAAGACGCTGCGCTTCTGGTCCGACCACGGCGCGGACGGCTTCCGCATCGACGTGGCGCACGGTCTCGCCAAGGATCTCGACAGCGTCCCGCTCGCCGACCAGCCGGCCGACAGCGTGCAGAACGCGCTGTCCAGCGACGGTCTGAGCCCGTTGTGGGACCGCCCCGAGGTGCACGACATCTACCGTGAGTGGCGCGAGATCTTCAACGAGTACGATCCGCCGCGGTTCGCGGTCGGCGAGGCGTGGGTGGTGCCTGAGCATCAGCATCTGTATGCGAGCACCGACGAGCTCGGCCAGGTGTTCAACTTCGAGTTCGCGAAGGCGAACTGGGACGCGGCCGAAATGCGCGCGGCGATCGCCGAGGGGCTGGATTCCGCGGCCGAGACCGGCGATTCGACGACGACGTGGGTGATGAACAACCACGACGTGCCGCGCAGCCCGTCGCGTTACGGCCTGCCGCAGGTCACGCGCGCGCCGTATCACCAGCTGGCGCACGATTGGCTGCTGCGCAACGGCGGTTCGTATGAGGAGGATCGCGAGCTGGGCGCGCGCCGCGCCCGTGCCGCCGTGTTGATGGAGATGGGCCTGCCCGGTTCGGTGTACGTGTATCAGGGCGAGGAGCTGGGCCTGCCGGAGGTCGCGGACATTCCGTGGGACCGGCTTGAGGATCCGACGCCGTTCAACACGCTGCGTAACTTCACCGACAAGGGCCGTGACGGCTGCCGCGTGCCGCTGCCGTGGGATTCGACGGATGTGCCGGCTGTGGCGAATTGGTCGCCGGAACCCCGGTCCGAGCATGCGTTCGGCACGGGAGCCTCGTTCGGCTTCTCGCCGGCCACGCGTCCGGATGGATCGCATGCGGCCGATCCGCACCTGCCGCAGCCGCTGTGGTACAAGGACTACGCCGCGGACGCCGAGGAGCGGGATCCCGAGTCGATGCTGAATCTGTACCGTCGCGTGCTGTCGCTGCGCGCCGGCCTGCTGACGGCGACTGCGGACACGTCGACGTTCGACTGGCTGGACATGGGCGACGACGTGATCGCCTACCGCCGGCCGAGCACGGACGACGACGGCCGTGCGCTCGTCAGCGTCACGAATTTCGGTGCGGACGCGATCGAACTGCCGTCCGGCGAACCGGTGCTCGCGTCGGTGCCGCTGGTCGACGGCCTTCTGCCGTCCGACGCGTCCGTCTGGCTGCTGCAGTAGCGCGCGTCATTGACGTCATACGCGCAGACTACGCGCAGACGTCATACGCGCACGAACGCACGAGGACGCGACACGAGGCTGGCCGACGAACGCAAACGGCGGCGAACGCCGGCTGCGACGTGCACGATATCGGTGATGTCGTGCACGTCACCGGCCAGCGTTCGCCGCAGTGCGCATGTTGTCGATCGACATACGTTGGCAGCGTACGTCAACGGCTCGTCAGCAGTTCCAGCGTTCGATCACGCGATCGCCCTTGTAGACGGACAGGATCGAGTAGTGCGCGGTGTCGAGCCGCAGCAAACGTGCGAACTGCGGCTCGACGCCCAGCCAACGGGACGTGAGGATGCGCAGGACGTGCGCGTGCGCGACGAACAGCACGTTGCGGCCGTCTTCCAGCAACGGCATCGCCTGGTCGATGGCCAGCTGCACGCGCTCGTACACGTCCTGCAGCGACTCGCCGGCGCCATTGCGTACGGTGATCCGTTCTCCGTTCGGCAGCGTCTCCTCCCATTCGCCTTCCATGGACGGATCGAGCGCGTCCGGACCGTCGCGCCACACGTCCCACGATCCGCCGTGCATCTGCGCCACGGTCTGCCGTGTACGGCCCTCCGCACGGCCGTAATCCCACTCGGCCAACGCGGGCAGCGTCTGCGGTTCGAATCCGGCCAGACGCGCGGTCTGCTGCGCACGTTTGAGCGGGCTGGCGAACATGCAGTCGTTGTCAAACCCTTCGGGGAACAGGCTGCGAATACGTTTGCCGGCATCCTGCGCCTGTCGCACGCCGGTTTCGGTCAATGGGATGTCCGTGCGGCCCGTGTGCTGTCCTGAGACGCTCCATGCGGTTTCCCCGTGCCGCAGCAGTACCAGTTGTCCGGTTGGTCCGTTTGCGGCCGCCTTGCCACTGTTCGTTTGACTCATACGCCCCACTCTACTCACGTCGTCGGGGTTTCGCATCGTTTGCTTCGTTTTTGCCGTAGGCGTTCGTGTACGGATGCGTGACCGAGGCGGGAGCCGTCCGCGTTGGGTTGTGCGGACAGCTGGGCTCGTGCCGGACGCGTGACTGAAGTGCGCGCACCGACGGCCCTTCGTATCCCGCCACGTGTGGGTGCACTCCAAGCGCTCGCATAGCCCTTCCGATGCGGTTTTCCGTATCTCGCCACGTGTAGGTGCACTGTCTCGGTCCTTCGCCTAACGGCGATTCGTAGCTGCGCACGTCTGCACGCGCGCCCGCACGCGCCCGCACGCGCGTCGCTACCTCGCCAAATAATGTTGACCATGACCGATGTTCAGGCAGAGTCGACCGCCGATCAGATCATCGCCGTGTTCGACAGGATCAACGAGAAGGTGGATGCCATGCGCGCGAAGCGAATCAACGACCCCGATTCCCTTGGCGACAAGTTTCTGAAGTTCGCTCTGCCGTCCGTCGCCGGTTTCGTCGCCGGCAAACTGTTCACGTTCGCGTGGAACCGTAGTCTGGGCCGCAATCGCAAGGCTGCGTCGCAGGCCGGCGCAGGTTCGTTTGGCGACGGCGTGGTCGATGAAAAGGAAAGCCTGATGATGAGCGTGCTGTTCTCGGCGCTGTCGGCGGCCGTCGGCGCGGCTGTGTCGCAGCTGTCGGACCGCGGCTCGCAGGCGATCGTCGATCGTCGCCATCGTCGCAGGAACGACTGATCGCGTGCCCGTTGCGCACTCGTTGTGCACTCGCGGTGAACGTTACGTTTGCCGCCGTCGATCGTGCGACGATATACGGCATGACCGTCGCGTAGTGCATTGCTTCAATGCTTGTTCGTCGGCCAGCCACGACTTGACAAAACCAGCGTGGTTGTGTGTATGCGAGACGCTGTGTCTACGTATCGATGTGCGTATAGCCATGTCATCGCGTCCCTGGATGCCGGATCGTCACGTCACCCGCTATCGGCGGCGCGGCTTGTAGCCTTTCTTGCGTGAGTGCGGCTTGAGTTGCTGGTTGAGCGGCACCACACGATAACTGTTACGCGGGTCACGATGGGTCAGATGCCACGTACCGCAGTATTCGCAACGATATACCCACAGTTCCGCACCGCGTTCGCGCAGGCTTTGGTCTGCCGCTTGTTGAGCCTGCGCCTTGTCGTGATACATGATCTTGTTCGACTCGGTGCAGCGTTTGGGGACAAAGTAATGCATGGTAGTAACCGTAACAAGTGGTGTAGTTGTTGAATATGCGTGGTGTTTTTGTCTTGCTGGCGGTGTTCCGGCTGGGTGTTTTTCGTCGCTTGGTTCGTCGTTGTGTTGTGTGGGTATGAGAAAGGACCCCGGGAGCCGTGTGGCTCGACCGGGGTCCTCATCAAGTGTGAATGCGGCGGTGTGCTACTCTCCCACACTCTATCGGGTGCAGTACCATTGCCGTGCCAGGCCTTAGCTTCCGGGTTC
>NZ_JAFEJT020000015.1 GCF_018555435.2 Bifidobacterium amazonense | reverse complement strand
TTTTATTGTGGTTTATCTGCCGTCCGCGTGTTCGTGCATGTTGTAGTCGCCGGTTTCGATCCAGGTGGTGTTGTGCACGATCTTGTCCATGATGGCGTCGGCGTGGGGTCCTCCGCCGAGTCTTTGGTGCCAGTCCTTCTGCGGGTATTGGGTGGCGAACAGGGTGCTGCCGGTGTCGTAACGGCGTTCCATGAGCTCGAACAGGAAGCCGAGGAACCTGTCGTCGGGCGGGTCGAACAGCCATTCGTCAAGCGCGAGGACCATGTAGCCGCTGTAGCGTTTGAGGAGCCTGGAGCGGCCTTGGGGCTCGTCGGCCGCCTGCCGCCATTCCTCCTCGAGGTCGGGGATGCGGATGTAGCGGGCGCGGTAGCGGTTTCGGCACGCCTGTCGGGCCAGCGCGCAGATGATCCAGCTTTTCCCGGATCCGCAGTAGCCCTGGCATACGATGTTGCGGTGTCGTGCGACCCATGAGCAGTCGGCGAAGGAGGCGACCAGCTCGCGGCTGATGCCACATTCGTCGAGCATGTCAAGGGTGCGCAGGTCGGCCTGCGGGTAGCGCAGGCGGGCGCGGCGGGCGAGCCCGTCGATGCGTTTGTCCACGAACGCCGTGTATGCCTCGTCCACGGCGAGTCTGACGCGCTGCTCCGTGTTCATCGCCATGCACGCGTCGTCGTCCTGATTCGCGAACGCGTCGAGCAGTTCGCCGCATCCCATGTCACGCAGCTGGCGGCGGGTCTGTTCGTCGAGTCTCATCGCGTCGCCTCCCTCGCGTAGTAGTCGGCCCCGCGCACGTAGCCAGCGGCCGGTTCGATGCCGATGTCCCTGACGTCCACGTTCTCGCCTTCCGCGACCTCATGGTCCTGACGGGTGTCGAGGATCGTCTTCAACTGCCGGTATCGGGGTGTGTTGATGACCCTGCGGGCCACATCGCACGCGTTCTCCAGCCGTTGCCGTCCGTAGCGGCGCGAGAGTCTCAGCACCGCCAGCGCGGGTTCGATGGCCTGGTCCGGCGTGCCTGCCGATTGGAAGATCCGGCTGATGACGATGACGGTGTTCGGTCCCACATCCACGGCCCATTGGATTGGCTACAATGTACTGGACGGTTGTTTGAGGGACGGAGCAACGAAGGAGTTAATCATCATGGCCGATCCGAGACATTTCCGTCATTACGAGGAGGAGTTCAAACGACAGATCGTGCAGTTGTACGAGAACGGCAAACCCGCGCGTGAAATCAAAACGGAGTACGACATCTCCCATTCCACCTTGCATCGTTGGGTGCAGGGCATCCGCAACAGCGGATCCACCAAGGCCGCCGACAACAGGACCCCCGAGCTGATCGAGTTGCACAGACGCAACCGTCAGCTGGAGATGGAGGTGGATGTTTTAAAACAAGCGGCGCTGATATTCGCACGAAAGTAGACGTGATACGGTCCAACGCCGGCCGTTACCCGGTATCAGCGCAGTGCAGGATTTTAGACGTCGCGAAGTCCACCTACTACTGGATGCTCGAACACCCCGAAGCCGAGCGGACCGACCCACATGAGGCGGACGTGGAACGAGTGTGGAGGGACAGCGGCGGGGGTGTACGGGGCCAGGAAGATCAAGGCCGCCCTCCGCCGCGAGCATATTGTCATGTCGCGTCGCCGCGTCAACCGGATCATGAAGGCCGGGGCATGACAAGCTCGTATTCGAAGGCCGCCTACAGGCCGCATCCGTCGAGGCCGAACGACGATCCGGCGCCGAACCTGCTGGCCCGGGAGTCCGACGGCTACCGGCCGCGCACCCATCTGGCCTCCGACCTGACCTACGTGAGGGTCGGCAATTCATGGGCGTACATCTGCCCGCTCATCGATTTGGCGAACCGCGAGATCGCCGGTCATTCGGTGGGTGTCAAGCACGACCCCGGCCTCGTGCTGGCCGCGTTCGCCACGCTGCGGTTCCCGTTGGATGAGATCGAGGTTCTGCACACCGACCGGGGCGGCGAGTTCACCGGCGGGAAGATCGAACGGATGCTCGACACGTTCGGCATCGCCAGATCCCTGTCCAGGCCCGGAACCCCTTACGACAACGCGGTGGTCGAATCCGCCAACAGGATCATCAAAAAAGAGCTCATCTACAAAAACACCTACACGAGCGTGGACCGACTGCGCTCGGACGTCAACCGGTACATGTGGTGGTACAACCACCAACGACTCCACTCGACCCTCGATTACATGAGTCCAGTGGAGTTCACCAAACAAGGAAAGACCCTCTAAAAAACAGTCCAACACACCGTTGCCAATCCAGGGTTGTAAACACCTCGTCGTCATCTCACCACAGAAGGAACATCAAGCAGAAAGGAGCCAACAATGAACACTCTGCTTATCATTGACATGCTGCCCACGTACGGGTTGCTATGCTATCTGCTGGTCGGCATCGGCGTCACACTGGCGTTCCGTGGGCTCGCACATGCGTGCGGAGATCGGCGGCGACTGCGCCTTACCGTCATCGCACTGCTGGTTGGTTCATTATCCGTAGCCCTGCTCGCCTACGTGACGTATGTCATCGCGATGCCGTAGCGCAACCCGACATGGTCGATTTCTACCGCACATACCGTCCCGTCGTACCGTTGTTCCTCACGGGACTGTTCTGCGTGTAGTTCGTGTTCGGCGTCACCGCCGTACACCGGAAGAAGCATCCGAATACGCCCTGCGCGCAGAGTTGACAGCAGCCTCGGTCAATTAGTGGCTCGCATTGTCCTTGCTGAGCTTGCCGTCGAACGCTTGGTTCACCAAGGTGTAGACGGCTTGCGTGACTCCGATGACGCCGGTGAGGACGATGCCCCACCCGTAGCCGTGGAAGCCGTTGGTGGCGGCGATGGCGATGACGCCGAGCGGATGCTCACGCCGAGGCTGGTCAGGCCCACGTAGTCGGCGGGTATGTGCTTCTTGAACGCTTGGATCAGTGCCGGGGCTATGAGCGCGACGATGCCTGCGGCGAGGGTTGTTGCTTCGGAAATATTCATGAGTGTTCCTTCCGGTAGGTGAATTGGAGAAAGCATTGCGTTGGGGCCATTGGTGGAGGTCAGTAGCGGAGTAGCTGACCGGGATAGATCAGGTTCGGGTTGGCGAGCCCGTTGAGCTGGGCGACGCGCTGCCAGCCGGACGCGCCGAAGATGCCGCTCAGCGTTTCCCCGCTTTTGACGACATGCACGCGCACTGTCGTCGCAGCGGATCCAGTGCTGGAGCTGGCGCCACGATAGGTGACGACGTTGCCCGGATAGATCAGGTTCACATTGCCGCTGGGAACACGCCACGCGGACAGGGGCCACAGGCCGGTGCGGGTTGCGATGCCGGACATGGTGTCGCCGCTACGCACGACGACGCTCACCGTTTTCATGGCTGGTGCCGGAGCGCTTGTGGTGGATCCGCCGAGACGCTGGTTGACGATCCGCATCACACGGTCGTAGTTCACGCCCAATGCGGCGCGTCGAGCGTCACCGTTGCCGTAGTCGCCGCGAATCACGGCAGTCGCCAGCGCCTCATAGTCCACGCTCGGTGTGGACGGTTGCGGAGCCGGAGATGGAGCGGAAGCGTTGCCGCTGGGGTTGGCATACTTGTTCCACTGTTCGCGCGTGCCGCGGAAATAGTTCAGGTCCAACGGGCCGTTGTACCCGTTGATCCAGCCGTTGCTGGTGTACTGGCGCATCGCTTCGCCGTACTTGCCGTAATTCCAAGGGCGGGACTGGTAGCCGGTCGCCGCGTTGGAGGCGTACTGGGCCACCCACAGGCCGCAACGGGAACGTACGTCCGCGGGGATCTGATACAGGTAGGCGGCACTCGTGTAGACGAGCGGCCACACGCCGGTTCGGTCGTGGACTCGGTTGACGAACACTCGAACCCAGTTGGAATTGCCCCATGCGGCGTTCTGGTAGCCCTCCCAGTCGAGCACGAGCACGGCCTTGCCGACGTAGGGTCGGACGGTGTTCACGAAATAGTCGGCCTCGGCCGTGGCGTTGCCGCCACCCGCGTAGTGATAGAAGCCCAGGCTCTTGCCCCGCTGTTGGACGCATCGGGTCTGAGAGGTCATGTAGCCGTTGGTGAAGCCGGTGCCCTGCGTGGCCTTGACGACGGCGAAATCGTAGTCAGCCGTGCAGGTGACTGTCGGAGACTGCCAGCCGGATACGTCGATGCCTCGCATGTCCGCGATCGCCAACGGTACGGCCAGACATGCGGCGAGCAGGATGCCGGATACCGCCATGAGTTGTTTCTTGAGTTTGGGCATGATTGCCCCTTCCCTCCAGAACAGGAAAGCCCCCGCGTCATTGCGAGGGCTTCCGTTTGGATCGTGGTTGTTTATGGGTAGATCCAGTCATCGGTTTCGAGCCGACGCCTGTAGTCGTCGTTCAGTTGTTCGTAGCGGGCATGACCCGCGCCGTTCCCGCCGCGTTCGACGTAGGCTCTGCCGGCATCGAGCTGGTGTTCGTGTTGCATACGGCTCATGGTCGGCAGGAACAGGCTTTGCCGGTAGATCTCCAGTTCCAATCGTCGGATGGTCGTGGATTCGGCTATAGCCTGCTCCATGTCCTTGCGGCTGTCAAGGCGGCTCAGCAACCATGTGACGAACGTGGTCGCGGCTCCACTGCCGATGACCGTGCAGACGATGAGAATCAGCGGATGCGTGGTGGTGAGATTCATGGCAGCCTACTTCGTGAATCGGAGGCCATAGAGATTGCCGTCCTTGATGGCGATGCCCGTATCGAGGGTGATGAACAGGGCCTTGGGGTTCACGCTGCTGACCTCCATAGTGCAGGTGAGACTGTGGAGCTTCTTGTCGGTGATGTCCACCACGTATAGGTGCTTATACGGCAGGATGCCGGTCGTATCGGCCGCACGGCGCAGATGGAACGAGAACTCGGTGAAGTTGCCGGCCATGCCCTTGTGATAGAGCACGCAGTTGAAGGGCTGTTGCAATGTATTGTCTTGCGCGCCGAAGAATGCGTCTTCGTCCGCATACAGGTAAGCGGATATGATCACGAATTGCACGGTGGTGCCATAGGTCTGTTCGATGCTCTGGGCTTCGTTCAGAGAGGCAAGGCTCATGATCTGGGACGCGGTGACGATGCCGTTCTGGTCCCAACTGGCCGGCTTGACCGATAGCGTGCCATCCGCGGCGACTGACAGCGGCTGCGTTTCGGAGGTGGCCGGGATCTTCACCCCTCCCAGCACGGTGGCCGTTGCGACGGGTAGATCGGTCAACCCACCGGGATCGCCTTTCTCGCCCCTATCGCCTTTCTCGCCCTGCTTGCCGCGCGGCAGACCGAGCGCGATGACGGTATCACCGTTTGCGTCGGTGCTGGTGTTCACGGTGGGGGTGGCGGTGTCGAGCGCGGTGGCGGTCACGCTGCTGATCTTGCTGCCGCGCGGGATGCCGAGATTGAGCTTGCGCTTCCATCCGGTGCCGGTCAATGCGCCCGTAGCCTTCTTGGAAGGCACGAGCGTCGTAACGGTGCCGATGTCAATACTCGCGGTATCGATCAGCTCCTGCGCCCGGTCGATGGTCTCATGCAGGTCCTTGAGCGGATCCGCGATCTCCGACGCCTTCGGATTCAGACGGGCCGACTCCACGATGACGGGGACGTTGCGGCTGGCGATCACGTGCCAATCGGCGTCCTCGATGTCGATGCCCACCACGGTGCGCTCGCCGGCTGTCTGCAATAGTGCGCGCGGTACCGGCGCGGTGAAGCTGACCTGATACACGCCGGTCGGGCTGTCCGTGCCGGCGGTCTTAGTCATATCCACGTACCCGCCGCCGCTGGTCGGGTCTGTGGGGTCTCGGTTCCATGTGAGCTTCGCGGATAGGCCGTTGAGGTCGTCCACGTCGTTGCCGCCGTCCGTGATGTTGAATTTGAGGATGCGCCCGTCCACGTCGCCGGCGTTGAGCCTGATCGGGGGCGTGTAGTCGTTGGCGAGGTCGAGCGTGGTCTCGATGGTTCTGTACTGCGCTATTTCATATCCGGCCATGCGGGTGTTCCTTACTCGGTTGGGGCCTGTTTGACGAACGCACCATCGGTGAACGTCCACGTTCCCGAGGCGTCGGTCAGGCTGATTGTGTCGTCCAGGGTGATGGCGAGATCTCCGTAGTGGAAGGTGACGCCGCCGGTCGATTGACGGATGACTTGGGCATGGTTGGCGGCGGTGACGGCCGCGGCGTTCCATGTCGCGGCTTTCCCCGTGACGGTCTGTGCGGCCGTGTCCCAGTCGTCTTGCTTGGATGCGAGGGTTTCCGCCGTCGTGGTCCATTCGTCTTTCTTCGCGTTCACGGTTTCCGCGGCGTCGTCCCATGAAGGTTGTTTGGAGTCCAGGGTTGAGACGGCATCGTTCCAGTCGGAGGCTTTGGTATCGAGGGTGTCTGCCGCGGTGTTCCAACGATTGCTGTTGTCCACGACGGTCTGGGCGACCTGATCCCATTTCGAGGCGTTCTGCGTGATCTGCTGGCTGCTGGTGTTCCATGCGGCCGCGTTCGCCACCACCCGGTCGAGACGCTGCTCGGCGCTGCGGCTGGAGGCGGTGAACCGTTCGATGATGTTGCCGATGGTGATGACCGACAAGGCGGGATCGAGCAGATCCTCTTCGAGTTGGAGTACGCGACCCGTCAGGCGCAGGTCTGGCGTGAAGGTGGTGTCCACGAGCAGCACGCGGTCGCCTAAAGCGACGCCGCTGGTGTTCATGCCGGCTCGGGCGAAGGTGAGCACGTCGGCCTCGTAGCTGACCGTAGGCGTGCTGCGCCGCTTCAGTTCGGCCTTGGTCTCGGCGAGCAGCTGGGCCTTGTCCTCGCAGTCGCCGTTCTCATAGATGCCTTCGGCCGGATGGATGCTGGTGGTGGTGACTTCGGTGAGGGTCACGTCGTCCACGTAGAAGATTCCGGTGGGGTTGAGGAATCGGATGCGGATAGCGGACGTGTTCTTGTTGACGGTGAACCGGCGGACCGACCATGCCCAGTTGGGCAAGCTGGGGATATTGTCCAAGGTGATGGTGGAGGTCGGGTACATCGTCACGTTCTGCGTGATGTTGATGTCAAGCGAACGATTGGCCGCCGCGCCGCATGTCCATACGCCTAGCTGGTATTCGCGGCCGCCCTTGACGTCGATGTAGTCGCTCCATGCCTCCTTGGCGCATGTGTTGGTGTCGGTGCCCATGCGCAGCATGATCTTGCCCTCGTGCGGGTTGACGGTGCCGTCCTTCTTCACGAGCGCGTCGAGGAACGCGCCGGTCGGGCTGAACAGCCATCCGTCGCCGTACTGCTTCTCGAAGCCGCCGCCCACGACGAGGTTCTTGCCCATGCTGCTTATGGCGGGGCCGGGCAATCCCCACAGTGCGGTGGCGTTCAGATCTTCCACATACGGTTTGCCGTTGTTGATGTCGCTGAAGTCGATGCGGCGTCCGTATCCGCCGGTTTCGTTGCCGTCGTCATCGGTGGTGGGCAGTCCTTTGCCATATCCATAGAGTCGGGTCTTGACGCCGGTGGCGTCCACGGTTCTCGTGATGCCCCTGAGGTCGTGCCCGTACTCGAAGCGGCGTGGGATGCCGCTGGCCTGGTCGCCTTGCGCCTTGACGAGGTTGATGGCCCGGTCGATGATGCGGGTGTGCGCCGAGTCCATGAGGTAACTGGCCGTAATCTCCAGCCCGAACGTGTCGGCGATGTCTTCCACGGCTTCCAACGCGCTGATGTGGTAGAAGCTCAGGTCCGCAGTGCCGTCGCCTTCCACGGTGCCGACCGTCCACCGCGTGCCTTCCAAAGCCTTTGACAGACATTGCACGGCGGTGGCGGAACGGTTGCGCTTGTCCTCGATGAACGTGTCATCGAGCTCGGCGATGCTGCCTTTGCATACGAGGCTGGTGATGACTCGGGATTCCTCGCGCCGATGCTCAGGCGAGACCACGATGGTCTCTTGAACGATGCCGCGCGGATCCTTGAACACCAGCCGGTCGCCCTTGCCGATGGCGCTTTCACCGATGGCGGTGACTTCGAGTGTACGGGTGCCATCCACGCCGGTCGTCCATGTGGCTGCGGTGATGCCAGTCAGGTCGGGTTTGGGTTCATCCCACCGGTCGAAGCACGCGAAACGCATGAGTGGTTTCCTTTCCGGTCATATGAGCCACCGAGGCGTGTAGGTGACGTACTGCGTGTACTTCCTCACGTTGGTCTTCGGGCTTACAGTGCCGCTGAAGGTGACGGGGCCGGGCGGCATGGTCGGATAGTCGTCGTCTATGGCGATGGCGCGCTCTTCTCCTTGCCACGTGACGCGATGGCGCTCGCAGTCGATAATCAGCGGATGAGGGGGATCCCACAGGCCGGCACCGGTGAGTGTGTTCGCCACATGTATGGTGTTCCCGTTCGCGGTGAACGTGTGCGTGGCGACTGCCGGCGTCACGTCATCGACTTTTTCGTCAATGAGCTGGTGGAACACAGGTGGCGCGGGGCGGTTACCGAGGATCCGCGCGTGTGTGGCTTTGCCATCCAATGCGAGGTTGATGCGCTGTTCTGTGCCGTAGGCGTAGGGTTCCGCGTCCAACGTGAGCGGGCAGATGCTCCATTGGACGGTTCCGGCGGCGTCGTATTGGTCTTCCCATTCGCCGACGTTCAGGCGTCCTCGGTATTCGCCGAGTGTGGTCAATCCTCCGACGCTCACGTTGCGGCCGTTGTCGCCTCCGATAAGGGCTTTGGCTTCCTCGATTTCCAAGGGGTCGCCGGTGGCTGCGATTCGGATGGTGATTTCACGGCGTTCGATTGCGGGATACCCATGCGGATCGTCCAAGGTCATATCCCAGCCACCGGAGTGGCCGGGAGCGGATTGGAACGAGGTGACGGGCTTTGCCTCATTTATGGTGATGCCGTCTGTCACGGTGAACACCGAGTAATCGGAGAGGTGCTTGCCGTCGATGGTCAGGTGGCTTTGGTCAAGCCGTAGGCCGCGGATGCGGTTCGTGTTCATGTTCAGTACCCGCGTGCCTTTCTGTTGCCGAGTGCTTTGTCGATTGCCGGGGCGAGTTGCCCCGCCATCACACCGTTGTCGAGCAATAGACGCATGGCGGGCATGGTCTGAAGCGCTTCGGCAACAGCTTGGATGATGTCGTCCTTGGTGAGCTGCGCCGATTTGTCCTCACGAGTGGATGGGGCGACTGCCTCATGCGTCAGCTCCATCGGGCCGGTTACGTTCGTCAACTGCATGGTGCCGTCGAAATCGAACGTCTTCCCATAGGCCGCCTTGTCGAACGCATCGAACGCGCTGCCGCTCAGATTGGTCGCCGCGTCGGTGACGGTTTTCGTGGATTCGATGATGCCGTTGGCTAGGCCACGGCCGACCATGACGCCCACGGTGTCGCGCATGAGCTTGGACGGGGATGCGATGCCGAAGAAGCTCTTGACTGCGCTCCACGCCGATTTCGCGAGTCCGACTATCGCGTCCTTGATGGCATTGCCGGCGTTCATCAGGCCGTTCTTGATGCCTTGGATGATGTTGCGGCCGAGTCCGCCCCAGTCCACGTTCGTCAGCCCGTCCCAGATGGCCTTGATGATCTGCGGCAGGGCCGCGACGAGCTGCGGGATGGCCTTGATGACGCCGACTACGAGCTTGACCAGCAGGGTCAGGCCGGTTTCGATGATGCGTGGCAGGTGCTTGCCGATGCCGTTGATGAACCCGCTGATGATCTGCGGCAGCGCGGCCACCAGCTGCGGTATCGCGTCGATGATGCCGGTGATGAACTTCAACAGCAGTTCCACGCCGGTCGTAAGGATCTGCGGGAGCATGGCGAGGATGCCGTCCACGAACCCGGTGATGATCTTCGGCAATGCCTCGATGAGCTTGGGCAGCGCGTTGAGGATGCCTTCGACGAACTTCGTCAGAAGGTTCAGGCCGGAGTTGATGATCTTCGGCAGGTTGTCGATGATGCCCTGCACCAAGGTGAGGATCATCTCCAGCGCGATCGGCAGCAACGTGGGCAGGGCGTTGGCGATGCCGTCCACCAGCGAGGTGAGGATGTCGGCGGCGACGGTCAGGATCTGCGGCAGGTTCTGGGTGATGCCCTGCAATACCGAGGTGAGCAGCGTCAGGCCGGATTGCATGAGTACCGGCAGCTGGGTCGTGACCCAGTTCTGGAACTCGGTGATGTAGCCGGGCAGTTTGACGGTCAGGAACTCGGTGACGTGCGTCTGCAACTGTCCGCCGAGGCTTTCGTTCAACGCGCCCAGGGCGACGACGAGCGCGCCGATGATGGCGGCGATGCCGAAGTATTTGAGGAAGTTGGCCGGGTTGAAGAAGTTCAGGAACATGTTCCCGATGCCGCTCAACCCTGACTGTATCGGGCCGGCCAGCGTGCTGCCGAAGCCCTGGAACGCGGTGCCGAACGCCGATGTGACCGGCGAGAGGAACCCGCCGACCTTGCCGGCGAGGGCTTGGAACGGTGCGGCGATCTTCGAGCCGATGCCGCCGATGCCCTGTTGCAGTGGCACGTAGATCCTGCTGTCGAACATGCCGACGAGGGTCGAGCCCACTCCGCTCAGGCCACTCTTGACCCGGTTGGACATGAGACCGAAGATGCCGCCGAAGTTCGCGTCCACGAGCCCCAGTGCGTTGCCCCACCGGGTGCCGAGGTCGGAGAAGATTCCGCCCGCGCCGCTTACGACGCCTTTGATGGTATCCATGTTGCCGGTGACTGCGGAAACGAGGTTTCCGGCTCCGTCTCCGGCTGCGGTGAACACGTCGAGGATCTGGGGGCCGTATTGGCCTATCGCGGTGAATCCGGCGAAAGCGCCGACGAGCAGCCCCACCTGTTTGGCGATGTCCTGAATGCTGATCGAGCCGTCTTCCATGCCGTCTGCGAACCGCTGGATCCACGGGGTGACTGTCTTGACGGCGTTGGAGAGGCGGGAGCCGAGTTCGTCGGCCAATGGTTGCAGGGCGGTGTTTACCTTGTCGATGGCCGGGGTAAGCACGTTGAATGTGTCACGCAGAGCGTTCAACGCCGGGGTCGCGGCCTTCTGCCCGAGTCGGCTCAATGCGGCCTTGACGTTGGACAGGGCTCCGCTGAAGGTCTCGCCGGCCGCCAGCGCGGCACCGCCGAGGTACTTGTCCATCGCGGTGGCGAACGTCTGGAAATCGACCTCGCCCTCCGACACCATGCCGGAAACGTCCTGCGTGGAGACGCCCAGCTGGTCCGAGAGCGCCTGCAGGACGGGCACGCCGCGCGAGGTGAGCTGGAGCATATCGTCGCCCTGCAGCTTGCCGCGGGCCATGACAGACGTGAAGATCGCGCCCGCGTCGGAGAAGCCCATGCCGGCGATCTGCGCGGTGTCGCCCACGGTCTTGAGGACCTTGGTGAGCTGTTCGCCCGGCTTGATGCCTGAGGCGACCGCGCTGGCGGCGACGGTGGCGGCTTCGTCCAATCCGAACGCGGTGCCCTTGACGGCGGCGTTCGCGTTCGACATGATCTCGGTGATCTCTTGAGCGCTATGCCCCAAGCCTTTGAGCTTGGCTTGGGCGTTCTCGATGTTCAGAGCACGGGAGAAGCCGCCCTTCGCGGCGAGCGCCGTGATGCCGCCGCCGATGGTGGTGATGGCTCCCAAGCCGATCTTGCCGATCTTGCCGAATCCGGTCACGGCGCTCTTTGTGACGCCGGTGAACATGTTCGCCAGACTGGTGCCACCGGATTTCGCACCGACGGTCAGCCCGTCGCCGAGCTGGGAACCGAGTTTGGTCCCGGCGCCGGCGGCATCCACGCCTCTGAGTTCTTTGCTGAAGGTCGAGCTGAGATCCTTGAAACGGGGAACAATGTCAACCCATGCGGTAGCGAGTGATGCCATCGGCGCCTCTTTTCAGTTATGTGTTGACCGCGATGCGGGGCCTGTTCAGGTAGTCGCGTAGCGAACGCTTGTCCATGCCGACGAGATCGCTCTTGTCCACCACGTCACGACGGTTCGGATCGTGTGCTGACGTGCCCGGAGGTTGCACGGGTTTCGGTTTCCTGCGCCCTTTCTGCCCGTCCTTGGTCTTGGTCCACACGAGCCATCTGAGGCTGTATTCGATGCTGCGCATCCAGAAGTCGATTGGCTTCCATGCCATGCGCTTGTCCAAGGTTCTGGCGAGTGGGGATCCGGCTTCGCAGTTGACGGCGATGAGGTAGATGTCGTTCCATGACAGAAGCGGGCATCCCAGCCATCTGAGCCGGACGCCCGCCTTCAGCAGTTCGTATTCGAGTTCATCCCTGTGGTTGTCGATGAGCCACAGGACCGCGGCTAGTCTTTTGGGTTCTTGACCCACGCTTCGATGAAGTCGTTCAACTGCTGCGGATGCAGCTTGTCGAGTTCCTTCCTTGCCTCTTCGGGGAACAGTTCGTAGAACGCTTCGATGTCGCCCGCGGTGATGCGCCGCAGATCGCCCAGCGTCAGGCCGTCGGATGATTTGACCTTGTATCGGTTCTTGGACCCGGGGAACTGGACTTCGATGGTTTCGCTGCCGGTCGGCTGATAGTCGTTGATGATGATTGCCATTGTCGTGTCCTTAACTATTTGTCGTCGTGTCCGTGGAGAAGGGGGCGCCCATGCCGGTGGACACGACGGATGCCGGTATGGGCGGAATATCGGGATTGGTTACTTCACAGTCTTGGCGACGCTTTTGGCTGCGCGGGACGTGGCCTTCGCTGCTTTGACGGTGGCCTTGACCGCTGTCTCCTGAACCTTCGCCAGAGATGGCACGGTAGCGTCGGTGAACACCGCGGGTTCGTCGCTCTGCGTGGTCGGTTCGTCTGCGTCTGTGGCGACGTAGGCGATGTACTCATAGGCGGTGTTGCCGTCGGTATCGGGCAGCGCGTTGATGGTCGGCGTGTAGGTGATCGGGTCGCCATCCGTGTATTCCACGTCATCAAGTTCGCCCATCTTGCCTTGTGGCACGACGATGCGCTTGACGCGGTTGTTCGTCATGGCGAACTCGAACACGAGCAGCAGCAACGGACCGGCCTTGCCGTTGTGCTTGACCGTGATGACCTTCTTCGCGCCTTCGCCGGTGACGGTCACGTTGTCGGGGCCGTAGACGAGTGCCAGCGTGTCCTCGGTGGTCTCGATCATGCCGAACTGGAAGTTTTCGGCGCGGGACGTGACCACGCTCAGCACGCGGTCGCCGCCGAAGGCGTTGATGTCGCTCGTGTCGCTGTCGATGGTGTTGGTGACTCCATCCTCGCTCAGATAACCGCCGTCGCGGAGCTTCGCATCGAGCGCCGTGGTCGCGTCCGTCGGCACGGTTGCCTGACCCGCTACGGCCCACCACATGCCGCCCGCGTAGCGTCCGCCTTCGCCATGAGGTTTGCCGACGGAGACGTTCTGGGAATCGGGAATGCCCATGATTGTTCCTTCCTTGCCGCTATCCGGCGGCTTCGTACTTATGCACCGTCAGATCGACGGTGATCTGATACCTTGGCGTCGATTCGTCCAAGGGGAAATTGATCGTGCTCTGCACATCGATACGGGCGACGTTCGGCATCGCCCAGGCACGTTCAAGCACGCTCTTGGTCAGGTCGGCGAGTTGCGCCGCCTTGACGCGGGATCCGGCCCAGCATTGGACGGCGAGCGTCGGCGTATCGATGAATCGTGTTTCCGCGCCTCCCACCCGCTCGATGGTGATGAATCGTTCGGGACGCCGTTCGGGCGCGTCCAACGACACCGGGCATCCTTCGAGCTCGGGTTGCCGGGATAGCCATTGGACGAGTTGCGTTTCGATGTTCTGCATCAGCCACCGCCTTGCAGCGCCTTCAGCAGCGTGTTGTGTTTGGCGTTCGACCGTTTGGTATGCAGATCCGTCGTCTTCACCATGCCGTGCGCGCGCGGCTTCGAGCCGCCGCCTACGATCGCGTCGCCGACGTAGCCCTTGGCGTTGTGCATGCCGTTGGCGATCGAGGCCACGTGCTTGGCCTGCTTGTCGATCTCGCCCAGCACACCGGAGGAAGTCAGCACTTCAGTCATTCCCGCGCGATGCGTTTGTATCCTGATTCTCGTCATGCTTATCCGTCGCTTCGGGTCACGGGAACGGTCATGTTCCAGTCGGTCGGGGTCATGCCGCCATCAACGGGGAACGGGTCGCCGACCACCCGGTACTTGCGCCCTTTCACGATGACGGACTGGCCCCGCAGCGGGACGCCTGTGTAGCTGCGGGGAAAATACAGGTCGGCGTCGATCTGGATTCCGTCCGGCCTGTTGGAGTCGGCGGCGTTTTCCCCGTTCGGGGATCCGACGAGCACGTTCGCCACCGTCTCCTGTTCCGTCTCATAGACGGGGTTGTTGCCTTCGTCCACGCCGACTTGCACCCGACGTACGACGATGATGGTTTCGCCTCTCACGCGCCACCTCCAATAGGCTGAATCGGCTTGGAAACAGTCATCTGCGGGGCGTTCTCGCCCGCCATATCCAAGTGGTAGGCGCGTTGCACGCCGACGCCCAGACGGGCTTTCTCGGCCCTTGTCAGATAGAGGTCGCCCATCGGGTTCGAGTAGGTGAACGATTCGCTGAAGCTGCCTGCGGTCTGCTGCGTATTGGTCACGCCCAGATGGTCGTCGTCCACGAGCATCTTGCGGATGACCATCGCGCAGACGATGGCCTTGAGCGTTCTCTCGGATGCCTGAGACCATCGGGGACAGGTGTCCATGATGATCTGCGTGGCGTCCTCCAGTAGCGTGGCCGCGGTCTCCCGTTCCGGTGTGGTGAGGGTATGCCAGCGTTTCTCGATGTCCTCGTAGGTGGCGAACGCTTTGAAATCGTCAGTCATACCCGTCACCTCACTTGGCGATGAGACCCCACGTGCGCATCGCGGCGAACGCCTTGTTTACCGCGGTGACGATGGCCGCCGCGTCGGCGTCGGCGGCGAGGTCCGCGATGGCGGCGGCCGTTGCGGGTTTGCCGGATACGTCGGCCCATTTGGAGGGGAAGGATGTCGGCTTGCCTGAGAGATTCGTCCAGTCGTATCCGTAGGAGGGGAACTTGGTGGGTTTGCCGGACACGTCGTCCCATGTGGTCGGGAAGGACGCCGGCTTGCCGGTCACGTTCGACCATGCGATCGATTCGACGGATCCGGTGAACGGAGTGCCGTCGGGATTCACCAGACGCACAGGCTCGGCGAGCACGGGCGCCCCGTTCTCGCTGGTCTGCACTACGAGCGTCTTGACTGGGGTCACAGGCATCACTTGACCGCCTTCACGCTCTTTGTGCCGGCAACCGGGCTTTCAGCCTTGAGCACGGCGATGGCGGTCGGGTCGATGATCGCGTAGGAGAACACGGCCTCGCTGCGGTAGGCGATCTGATTGCTGCCGGCCAGGTCCACTCCGGTGTTGTCCGGGTCGCCGTACGGGATGACCTCGGCGGTGATCGGTCGCACGAGTCGCCAGCGGATCGTGCTGAAGTCTCCCATGAACGCGAGCACTCCGGTGGATCCGTTGACGTACTGTCCTTCCACGGTGGTGCTGGTGCTCGCGCGGATGCCGTCGAGGATGCCGGTGTTCAGGCTGAGCGGGATCTCCGGGAACAGTCGGCCACCGGTGGCGGAGACGCGCAGCTTGCGCAGTTCGTTCGCCAGAGTACGGGACAGCGCCACACCGGTGATGTTCACGCGCAACAGCTGGTCGGTCAGAAGGTCGAGATTGGCGAGATGATCCTTGCCGCCCTTGACCTGCGTGGCGACCTTCGCCAATGCCTCGTAGCCGGTCATCTCTTCGCCGGAGGCCGGGTTCACGGCATGATAGACGACGTAATCAAGGGCTTCGCCCAGAGCCGCCGCCTGATCGGCCTGAATGGCGTCGAGGATCTGAAGCTGGTCGTCCTCGTCCGCCCACTGGAGCTGCTTGCTCACGCGCGTGGTGCACTGGACGGTGAACCTCTTGCCTTCCTTCGGGGTGATGGGCTGCTCGTAGCCGCCCTTCTTCGCGCCTTCGGCCACGACTTCGGCACGGGCCTTGCCGTTGAACACGTTGTACTTGTCATCGAGGAAGCCGAGCCTGTCGGCGGGACTGAGGGTCGCGATGGTGCTGGTGTCGTGCGCCTTGTCCACGACGGCGAGGGACACGTCGGTGGGCAGGACCACCTGATTGGTCTGCAATGCTGCCATATTGAATATGCCTTCCTATGAGTCAGTTGGTGCCGAACAGCTGCCTGAGCAGCAGCGAGTTCGGGTTGTCTTTGCCGGTCTTCGTTTTCGGAGTGCCGGATGGGTTGGGGACGTTCGGAGCCGTGGGCTTGCTCACCGTGGACAGGTAGGTCTTCAATGCTTCGGCATGTGCGTTGATCTCCTCCTCGGTGGCGCCTCGGATCAGATCGACGGGGACACCGGTCACCTTGGCCGCTGCGGTCTTCCAATCAAGCCTTTCCTGAGCCGTCTTCATGTCGGCGAGTGCCTTTTCGGCGGCTTCCGCACGCTTGGTCAGCTTCTCCGTTTCGGAGAGCTTCGCGTCTTCCATTGCCTTGAGCCTGTCGGCCGCGTCGCTGTTGGCTTTGGCCCGGTTCTCCCACTCGCGGGAGTGCTTCATCGCGTCATGGTATTTGGCTTCCCAATCGACGTGTTCGCCTGCATCGTTCGTTCCGGGATCCGCCGGTGGCTCGCCCCCTCCGGCCGTAGGCGCGTCGATCATGCGGATGCGTTTGGGGTACCGTGCCTGCCACGGTTTGAACATGGTTCCATCTCCAATCAGCCCGTTCCGGGCATCGGTAAAGCCCCTGTTACAGGGGCTGCGGTCTTAGTGAACGTCGCCGTCGGCTCCCTTGAAGAAGTCGGGGTGCTGCCGTCGCATCACTGCGGCGAGACTGTTCAGGTTGTTCGGGTCTCCGGGCGCATATGTGTGCGTGCGGCGTTTCCCGTTCTTCTGGGTGATGGTCACGGTGTACGGGGAAACGTTGTTGGCCGCTTCCAGCAGTCGTGAATCCGCGTGAGGGTTCTCCAGCGCGTCGCGGGCGTCGCGGTACATCTGCTCGTATCGGTCGGGGTCGTAGCCTTCGATGGCGTTCCCGCCCTTGTTCCATTCGGGCACGATCTCGCAGTCGCAGTCGTCGTGGAAGTCGTGGTCCGCGCCGGCGGTTTCGGCGCTGCGGTAGATGTAGCCGCGGCCGGCGAGCATGAGGCAGAACGGGCACGTCTTGACACCGGATGGAACGCGCGCATAGCCGGGATGACGCGGGTCCCGTTGCGCGTTGCGCTGGACGGTCAGCCGGCCGGGATTCTTCACGTTGCGGTCGAGGAATTTGTTCGCCCATCTCAGGAACTCGGCCGGATCCGCCATCGTGCCGTCGGGCTTGTCGAACAGTAGCCCGGCTTTCGCGCGGATGATCTCACGCGCCGTCTTGTCGTCGAACTCGTTGACCGGCTGCGCCTCGAAATCGCCGTCGAACCATCTGCGCCAGAGCGTGTCATACCATTCCGCCGCCGCCACGGATCCGATGTCGCCGTACTTGCGACACAGGGCGGGCAGCATGTCCAGCAGAACGTCACGCTGCCGTGCGGGCGGCAGTCCTTCCAGTTCCATCCACAGTCGTCCCAGTTCCCGTTGCGCCAGCTTCACCGTCTGGCTCTGGGCCTTGCCCAGACGGGCTACGTCCGTTCGTGTCACCGTCGCCACCGGCACCTCCATTCACCAGCATGTCGAGCACACTACGGGCTTGGGATTGCGTGGCCTCGTTTTTCAGCGAGACAATTTCGTCATTGGTCAGGCCGAGACGTCGCAAGCCAACAGTGCTGTTCGCATAGGTTTCGTTCACGCCGGAGATCTTCACGTAGGCGTCGGCTCGTGCCGCGTCGGAGATCTCGCGGGTCGGCATCCACACCGGCTTGATGTCCTTGAGATCATCTGGCGGCGCGGTCAGTCCGTCACGGAGACAGATGGTCATGCGCAGCAGCTTCTGTAACTGCGAGCCAAACAGGCGGTTCTGCCGGTCGGCTTCACGGGTGAGCTTGCGCTCGGCAGCGGCCATAGCCTCGGCGGAGGTCGGATTGTCCAACGTGATGCCCAGATTGTCGGCCGGAAGGTTCGTCTCCGACGCGACGACAAGTGCGATGGTCTTCAGCATGTCGGAGTGGGGTTGCATGGATGCCTGACTGATCTGATGCAGTTCGGGATTGCGCCCGTCGATGTCGCCATCGATCGCGTTGATGGCAGACACCAGCGACGACCACGTGTCCTGATTGAACGCATCCTCCGGCGCCCCGAGGAACCACAGTTTCGGCACGCTGTAGAACTCGGCGCTCGCCTCCATGCGTACCAACGTCCTGAATCCCATATCGGTCAGAGACATCAACGGTCTTGTGATCCGGGCGCGCCCAAGCGGGCGGGATAGCTGCGGATCGCTGATGAATGGGATGGCGGTCGGCTCGGGCCAGTTCGTGATGATGCGTTCGGCCTCCCAGCCGCCTCGGCTGCTGCGGGCCACCGCATACACCTTGTTCGGCAGGAACACGTTGAACGCGGTGATGCGTCCCTTGCTGGTCGCGTCGTTGATGGTCAGTACCGCCGCAAGCCGGTTATGCCTCCCGTCCCAGATGGCGGCGCTGTATTCGGCGCTGCGCGGCGTGATGATGATTCCCTCGTCATCCTTCGTGATGGTCAGGAACGCGCAGCCGTGCATGTACGCGGAGACGATGGCCTGCGGAATCGCCAGCTCCAATGCGGTGCTGTCGGTCAGGTCGGCGACACCATACGGGTCGAAACCGTCAATGGTCCAACCGTCGAACACGCTCAGATCGGCGAGCGCCCTGACCGCCTTGGACGGCCAGCCGATGCACGCGCTCACGTTCGCCTTGATGCGGTCTGGAATCGAGATGCCGAAGTCCTTGAACCCGTAGTGGGCGAAATAGTAGCCGCTGCGGATCAGGTTGTACGGGTATCGGTCGCGCCACACCTTGCATAGTGCGCGGATGACCGGCATGTCCTCTGGATCCACGCCGGGGATGTTCGTCGCGCCGAGACTGTTCACGTCCAACGGACGTTTGACCGCCGCGCTCCAAATACCTTCGTCTGCCAATTGCCTGTTCCTTCTAGTGCATGACGTGCTGTCGCCTGTTTGGGTTGCGGCGCGTGGTCCACGCGCCCTGCAAAGCCATCGTGCAGGCGACAAGCGGGGAGATGTCGATGTCGGATCCGCTCTTGTTCCATCCGAACGCGCCGCTTTTGCCGATCGGCCGCGTGGTCACGTTCGCCACTGCCTTGCCCAATTGCGGCTGGTCCGCATCCGGCAGATGCCGCAGGGTGCCGGCGTTCAGCATGTCGAGCACGCGCCCACAGGCCTGACCCATGCCGTTCGTGGAGTTCACCATGACCTTCACGCCCCGTGCCTTCAGCTCAGGCAGCAGCACCATAGCCGGGCTTTGCGCGTCGATGACGACGGAGGCGGTCTTCGGCCAGCGCTCGGCGATCCAGTCGGCGGCCCAAGCGGTGCCATGCCTCTTCGTATCCCGGTATTCAACGAGTTCGATATGCGCCGTGCCGTCCGGGTACTTCATGCACGCTCCGATAGCCAGGGCGCTGCGGTCGGGCGACATGTCGATACCGAACGAGGTCACGCCACCATCCGTGCGCGCGGACACTTCGCCATCGGCCCATAGTTTCGGGCTTATCGCGCTGCTGACTGTGGTTTCATCCCAGATGCCGAGGCCTTCTCTGCGGAACGAGTCATCGCCCAGGTTCTTCTTCATGCGCAGGATGGCCGCTTCACCTGTACGATGCGGATACGACGGGTTGGCTACCGCCCACTGTTTCCGGTCGTCACTGTTGGCGTCCTTGTCGGCGCTGAACTCCACATACAGCATGTCCGTGCTGTCGCCCTTCAGGGCCTCGTCACGACGGGTGGAGAACACTTCGGACGGATCCGACGGTTTCGGTGGCGTGCCCATGTAGATGATCAGAGGGTTGCGGGCCGCGTTCGTCGCCGGGATCATGTCGTCCAACGCGCGTTCCGTGAGGATCTGCGCCTCATCGAACACTTCCACGTCCACGCTGTCGAAGCCTCTGCCGAAGCCGTTTTCGCGGGCGCCGAACATGATTCTGGATCCGTTGACGAACACGATCTCCTGTTGTCCGTTCGCCCTGCGCGGCTCCCCGTCAACGAACCGGCTGATAGCCTTTCTGCGGACGAGGGCGCACATGAATTTGAAGGTTTCGTCGCTGGTGCGCGTTCTGTGCGCGGTCCACAGCACCTTCAGTGGATAGTCGTTCAGGATGCACAGCATGACGATCATCGTGCCGATCAGGAATGTCTTGCCGACCTGACGGCAGATGCTGATGACCACGCCGCCGATGCCGGCGGCATACACGCCATCCGTGGTCTTGCCGAGAATGCAGCGTCCTAGCTGGCGTTGCCATCCGTCGTATTCGATGTCGCATTGCCGCGCCTGCGCTTCGACCTTCGGCCATCCCGTCGTCCTGATGCCATCGGGCAGCACCACGTGTCGGGCTACTTCGGAGAGTTTGCGGCGGTCGGAGTGCGTTTCAGATTTCGTCCGGGTCGAACGGTTCATCCTCTACCTCCGTCGCGGTCGGTGCGTTAGCCCCGCCGTTCTCGGATTCGAGCCGTTCCAGTTCGCGGCAAACCTCCAACATTCTGCGGCTCAGTGCCGCAAGGTCTCGGGGCGGTGTGTCAGGATCGAACACGGCGGTCTGCAAGCGGACCAGCGTCTTGCGAAGCATCCCCTCATAGTCGAGCGGATCCACCGGCTTCACCGCCTTGCGGGGCGTCCTTGCGGCCATGAGTCACCTGATTTCTTGCTTTGGGGAAAAATAAATGGGGAGAGTTTTGGCCGATACTCCGGGGTAGCCGGGCCTCTGCGGGGTTGGGGTACCTCTCCCATCCGTCGAAGTCACCAGTCCGACGTTTTGAACGGGATGGCGGTGGGCTTGAGCGCGGACTTGCCTTGTGAGGCTTGTCTTGCCCACGCAAGGCTCTTATCGCTTTTGAGTTGGTTGCAGCAACGATGCGTTTTCTGTAGATTTCTCAGGTCCGTTGCGCTGCCGCCACGACTGACCGGAATGATCTCGTCCACTTCGGCGCTCATTGGGTCTGGCCATTTGATGCTGTCATCTATGGGCTTGCCGCAGATGCCGCATGGTGTTTGTTGCGCGAGCACTCGCTGCCGTGCGAGGTTGCGGGCTTGTCGGTTGAGGCGCCGTGGATCCTTGTAGTTCCTATCGTGGGGCATATGTGGGCCATTGTGTTGGCGGGTGCCGTGATGCCTGTGTCGCAAGCGGTTTTCGGTTATGCAGGTGTGAGGCTTGGTGGGCTTCACGGCACCCGGAGTATGAATGTGCCCCGCCGGTGAAAGGAGGAAAGCCCGGCGGGGCGAGGTGAAGTCTTTGGGATTGCCTTGGTGTTCCTTGCATTGAACGGCAACACTATCATTTTCGCCGCGTTGCGGTTTGGCCGCAAGCGACGGAGGCCGTCAGGTCTACTAGATATTCGACGGTTTTGTCGCCGTGTTCCCAGACCGGGTGTAACCGGCTGTAACGTCTGTGGGGGCTTCCCGTGTTACTTGCTGGCAACCCTTGTTTTCAGATGGTTCCGTCATTCTTCCTACCTTCCCTGTAACGGGTGTAACGGTGTAACCGATGGTCATGGCGGTGGTATGAGAATGCGGGAGGGTAGTCATGGTTACGCCTGTTACCCCTGTTACGGTGGTAGTGAATCCTTGATTTTCCGGTACTCGCACCGTAACGGGATGCCTGTTACCCGTTATCGCTCTGGATTGTCGTATGGTTCATTCTCACGACTGGTGTAACGCGGGTAACGGGTGTAACGGGCGGTTCGGATTGAGGGATACTGGAATGAGTATTATCGGAATCTCCGAGGAAAGGATGAAGATATGCCAGATCAGCAACAGGATTCATCGTGGAAGCCGACCATTCCTCCGAGCTATGCGGATCCTGAGAATCAGGTGCACATTTCGCAACATTCTCTGGACCCAAGTCACATCCATACACGCTAAGGTGGCCCGGAATGGCGGACACGAAAGCGAACGACGCAGACGATGAGCCGGCTGAGGCGAAGCCGGATCAGCCGGAGAATGAGGCGGAAGTCATCGCATCTCTGGAATCGGTACTGGCCGAAGTCAACCGACAGAGGGATTATCGGCGCAAGCAGGTCGATACTTCGGTGCAGCTCAGTCGTCAGCTGATCGGCTTTGCTTCACTGACTTCGCCGTTCGCCGCCTTATCAAGTGTTCATGTGCAGTGGCTGAAATACGTCGCTTTGTTTTTGTTGGCTCTTGCCGTAGCGGTTGGACTGATTGATATATGCGACCCGAAGCGCGGTGAGGAAGAATTGCCGTTGGACAGGCTGCGTAATGACGCTTGCTCAAAAAGCAGAAAATCCGTATTGCTGTACCAAATCGACAATCTGACGGCCAATGAGGCGAAGGCGCGTGCGGCTGAGGATAAGCGGATCCGTTGGGTCAAGCGTGGCTATATGTTGCTGGGGTTTGCCGTGTTGTGCACGGCACTGTCCATCATCGATTACGCGGCGATAGCCGCTTGGATTCAGCAGCTTCCCTGAGATTGGAAGAAGGGCGCACCGGTTGTCCGATGCGCCCTTAATCGTGCCGGTGTTTCCGCTCATGCCGCCTTGTCGAGTTCGTCGTGTCCGATCCCGCTTTCGGCCTTCTTGAACTTGGCCGCGGCCTTGGCCTTGGCTTTCTCGGCTTCTTCCTTCGCCTTGGCGATGCCGTCGAGTCGCGCTTGGTCCACGGCGTCGGCGACTTCGTTGAGGCGTTCGGGCCATAGCGCCGCGTAGATGTCGAGTGTGATGCTCGCCGTGGCGTGTCCGAGCTGTTTCTGTAGCGTCTTCACATCCGCGCCGTTGGCGATGGCGATGCTCGCGTAGGTGTGGCGAAGACTGTGGATATTCACGCCTTCGTCCTCCATCCCCACCGCCTTCACGGTCGGGTACCAGACACGGGTGCGCCAGTTGTGGTCATGGATATACCCGCCCCGCTTCGCACGGAACAGGAACTCGCTTTTGCTCTGGTCTTCGGCCAGTTTCTCAAGTTGCGCGATGAGGGATCCGGGCAGCGCGATGGTGCGGGCCTCTCCGTTTTTAGGGGTGCCGAGCTGCATTTTGCCATTGCCGTCATCCGACCATGTTCGGCGTATGCGGGCTTTGCGCCCCTTGAAATCGAGGTCTTGGATTTGCAGGGCGAGGGCTTCGTTGATGCGCACTCCCGTATAGGCGAGGAACCGGATGAGCAGGCCGTCCACGTCTCGCCCGTTGTCTGCGGCTGTGTCGGCAAGCAGCTCCACTTCCGGCACGGTGAGGAACACCATGTCCTCGTCCTTGGTCTCGATTTTGGGCGTGACAACCTGCTTGGCGAGGTTTTCCCGGATCCACTTGTTGGTGATGGCGTACTCGAACACCGCCGCCATGACGACTTTGACGATGTTGCGGATGCTTCGCGCGCTTAATGGCTTCGGCTTGCGCATGACGCCTTTCTTGTTTACCGGCAGTTCCGCCTTGTAGTCGCCTTTCTGGAGGCCGGTCACCCATGACTGGAGATCCTTGAGCGTGATTTCGCGCAACGTCTTGTCGCCCCACGTGGGGTTGATGTATACGCGAAGCTCCCGCTGGTAGCGGCCGAGCGTGGAGGGTTTGATGTCAAGCTTGGTCTCGATCCACTGGTCCGCCACGTCGCGGAAAAGCCGCTGGTCGGCATTGGGGTCGATATAACGTCCGCGCCGGATGTCGTCTTCAAGGGCGGCTTGAAACTCTTCGGCGTCGCAGAGCTTGTCGAACGCCTTCGTCTTCGACTGCTTGGTGCCGTCCGGTTTGACGACGAACCAACGGCAGCGCCAGCGCATACCGCTGCCATAGCGATTTGAACGCCACTTTTCGGGCACACGGGCTTTCTGCGGGTCGCGTGCGTTGGCGAGGCTTCGCCGGGCTGTGGCCGATGGCGGGTTGCCATCATCGTCGTCTTTGAGCCACAGGTCATCGATGGTCACTCGTGCCATAGGTTCAGCTTCTTTCAGTATGCGTAGGCGGGGTTCCGCCGGAACGGTTCGTTTTCGAGGATGTCCTGTATGTCCTTGATGACGCCGACGGTGACGTGGAGCTCGTTGGCGATCTTGAAGGGACATGCCTCGTAGGTCTGCTCGGCTTGCGCGTATTCGCGGAGGTCCACGAGCCTGAGCGCGGTTTCGCGTCGGGTCTTGGCCTCTTCGGCCACCGGATCCATCCACCGGTTCATGCCCAAACGGAAATGTTCCGCGTGGATGATCTCGTGCTGTAGTGCCACTCGTTTCTGGTTGTCGTTGATTCTCCCGTCGATGGTGATGAGACGCCGCTCGTGGTCGTAGTGCCCTAGGTGGTCGCCGGTGATTGTTCCTTCCACCACCTGAAGTCCCATTGATTGGGCCTCACGCAGCAGGTCGCCATAACTGTTCTTCAAGCTGTGCCTTTCGCTTCCGGTCAGTCCGTTGGTGTTTCCATTTCTCTCTTCTTGTTTTCGTCGCGGTATGCGGCGGTGGTGTAGTTCAGTCTGCCGTTGCCGATTACACGGGTCAGCTGCTCCAGTACGGATTGCTGCTCGCTCATGCGTTCGGTCCCGTATGCCCCCATTTCTTCGTTGACTCGCTGGTGGGCGCGTCCGACGATTTCTTTCAGCTCCACGCCGATGCACAGGCAGATTTTCTCCGCCACCTCCACCGGTATGGATGGTTTCGCGTTCAGCCAGTTCGCGAAGGACGATCTGGCATGTCCGAGCCGGTCGGCGATTTCCGCCTGCGAATACCCCCGGGAACGGATTGCGCCTTTGAGCTCGGCCCCGAGGTACTTGCCGAACAGTTGCGCCCTAGTGTCGATTTCATTAGCCATACCGCCATCATAACATGATTTCTCGCTAATGCAATTAGTCATATCAAGTCATTTTCGTGTTGATATTTCGTCGAAGGACGAATAGTGTTAGCGATATGACTAATAGACGTTCCGAGGTGGACAGGTGGCTGGGTGCGAAGGTGTCCCAGGTGCTGAAGTCCGACGGACACAAGTACTCCGACGTGGCTCGGCTCATACGGATGCCGTACAGCACGTTCAGTGCGAAGCGGCATGGCCGGTCGCCGTTCTCGTTCCCCGAGATTTATGCGATCTGCCTTGTCACCGGGCACGATCCCTCCGAGTTCGTACCACCCAAGTCACGGTTGCGGTTGCTTGCCAAGCATCGCGGCAAATAAGGAACCCATGAAGAAAGGAACGGCGATGAAGGACAATCCAATTCTCAACGACGAGTCAGTGAGAAGGAAGCGGGCGGCGATCAACATGTTCATGCCGATACTGAACGCGGTGTGTGGCGATGATCGCCCGCTCGTGGTGGAAGTCACCGCGCATCGCATGGGCGATGAACCCGTCCCGTTCGGTACGGTCACGCTCGCACCCGGCGCTGGAGCCGTTGTGGGGGAAATCCATGCGAACGAACTTGAGATCTGCTTCGTCGGCATGGTGCTCAGCCTGTATGGAGACGTGCTGACGCGCACGGGAATCCAGTTGGCTGAATCATCCGACGGCGCGGATAACTACATGGTCTGCGAGCGCGACGCGGCCACGCCGACGGATCTCTGAGGTGACGCTATGGACGGACCAATGGAAGACACGGGGTTGTTCGACTCGCTGGAGGCCTCACTGAAGCCGATGAACACGCCGAAGGACGTTTCCGCCACCGGGATCTCCGAAGGCACGTTGGGCTACTGGCGGTCTATGGGCATCGGTCCGAAGTTCGTGAAGGTCGGGCGCACGGTGCTGTACCCGAAGGAAACGGTTCTGGACTATTTCCGCACACACGTCTACCAATCCACCGGCGAAGTGAGGGATGAATGGTGATGGACTTCGATCTGGATGACCTGCGATTCATCGAATCATGTCGCGCCGGCCGTGCGCCGACGAAGCCCCGGCGGCGAACGCGCACGCGCCGAAGCCGTCCGATGAGCGACGAGGAACGTCGTGCGAGCAAGCGCGATTGGCAACGTCGGCGGCGTGAAGATCCGTGGGAGCGGGAGAAGGATCGCGCGTATGCGCGTGACCACTACTACCGGAACCGCGAGAAGCGGCTTCGACAAATGAAGGAATACCAGCGGCGGCGTAAGGCGGAGGAGGCATCTAATGGGTAGAAGCCTGAAGACGGCGCGGCGCGCCGGCGCGGCAATGGAGGCCCGGACCGTCGATTATCTGCGTTGGGCGCTGGACGACGACCGGATCGAACGCCGTCATCTGATGGGCGCGAACGACTGCGGCGACATCGCCGGCATCCGCTACCGGGGCCATCGGATCGTCATCGAGTGCAAGAACACGGCGAAGATGGATGTTTCCCGGCATCTGCAGGAGGCGGAGATCGAGCGCGGCAACGATGACGCCCTGATCGGCGTGGTCGTGCAGAAGCGGCCGGGCATTGGCATCGAGTCGCGTGACGGCCAGGCCAGACAACTCGTGATGATGACGCTGGAGTCATTCGCGCTGCTGCTGAATGACGGAGTCCCGTTGGGAGGCGATGCGGATTGAGACGGTATCTGCCGAGATGCCGCGCGTGCGGATCCTTGGCGGCTCCCACCGATGCGGATTCCGCCTACGAGAGGGCGAGGGAACACAGGAAAACCAAGCCCGGCCATCCGGTCGGAGTCATCCCCATCAGGGTGAGTGGAGGTAAGGAACAATGACGGGAACATTGGTGCAACCCGAGATCGACGGCTCGATGCCGTCTTTGGAGGATCAGAGGCACGATCTGCTGGAGCATCAGGCGGCACGTATCGCCGCATTGCAGGTGGACATCAAACGCGCCCAGGACGAGATTGACTCCCTGAAGGCGCAGATCCTCGATGCGTGGCCGGTCGGCTCGTATGAGGCGGGCAATCTACATGTACAGGTTAAGGCCGGCAATCAACGGCTGGATACGAAGCGTTTCACGCAGAAGTACCCGGCGGCTCAGCATCCGTCCTTCTACAGGGTGTCGCCGGATGTCTCGGCGGCCCGCCGAGCCTTGGGTGCGTTGGCGTTGGAACCGCTGATGAAGCGCGACAAGAGTTCGGTGGTGGTCAAATGAGCGCCGCCGACGTGCTTGCCGTTCTGAACGGTGCGGGATCCGCCGAGGCCACGGCGCAGGTCGACACCGTCGAGAAGGCGACGCCCTATGAGCTGTTACGTGTCGAGGCATCGCTGTGGCCGCAGATCCGAGGGCTGATTGAGGACAATATCGGCAACGCGCCACGCGAACGGCAGAAGGCCATCGGACCGAGCGAGCTGGGCACGGACTGCCTGCATTGCTTGGCGGCGAAACTCGCGGGGTGGCAGCGTCGTCGCGGCGTGGCATGGCTCCCGTTCATCGGCACGTGCGTCCATGAGCATTTCGAGCGCATGTTCGACGGGCTGAACCCGCAGGGCTTCGACTCGGACGTGAAGCACCGGCCGTACGAGACAGAGATGAGGGTCACGGTCGGAGAGCTTCACGGGCTTGAAGGCGGTTACCCGGTGCGCGGATCCATCGACCTGTACGACCGGCGTTCGGCGAGCACCGTGGATTGGAAGATCGTCGGATCGACCACGTTGAAGGACGTGAAGGCGCACGGCCCCTCGCAGACCTACATGGTTCAGGCGTCGCTGTACGGCATCGGCTTGAGGAACGAAGGCGAGCAGGTGGAACGTAACTGCATCTTCTTCCTTCCCCGAAACGGGATCAGTCTGAACGACGCCTTGCCTGTGGAGCTGCGCTTCAGCGACAAACCCGGACTATGGGCGTTGGCAAGGGCGCAGATGCTCATCACCTTCATGGATCTGATCGAACGACAGGAAGGTGTCGATGTGCGCGATGCGTGGATTCACCTGCTTCCCGTTTCCTCCACCCACTGCTTCGACTGCGGTTCATGGCCGGACGATGCGGCGAACGGGATCCCTGAACTCTCCGCGCCACCCACGCCCGAAGTGCCGGAACGGTGGCGGCAACTGATTCCGCTATTGGATCCGACGATGCGGGAGGTGCCGGACATGTGACGTTTCCTCCGAAGCCAATCTCATCCAAGTCAACAGTCAACCAGTCAAACGATTAGGAGTCAGCAATGTTCGCACAAGCAAACCAGTCGCACGGCAATTACGGCCAGCCCGCACAGGCCTTGCCGTCGCTCGCTCAGGTGATGGCGGGAGGCACGCCGTCGTTCTTCCAGCGAGAGGACCCCATCGGCACTTCCGTCACCGGCACGGTCGAGAGCATCGAGGCCCAACAGCAGCGGGACATGGACACGCAGGAGCCGAAGTTCTTCGACAACGGCCAGCCCATGATGCAGGTCGTCATCCATGTCGCCACCACGCTTCGGGACACCACCATTCTGGGAGACGACGGCGTTCGCGCCGTGTACGTGAAAGGAAAGAACCTGAGCACGTTGCGTCAGGCCTCCCGCATGGTCGGGCGCGACTTCCCGCATGTTGGCGACGGGTTCACCGCCACTTATACCGCCAACGGCGAGGCCAAGAAGCGCGGCTGGAATCCGCCGAAGCTGTACAGCTACGAGATCGTGCCCAATCAGACGCAGGTCGCCCAGGCCATGAGCGCCACAGAACCCCAACAACCGGTTCGGGGCCAGACGTCGCAGACGCAGCAGCATCAGCCGCCGACCACGCAGCAGCCCGCGTTCCAGCAGCCGCAGGTGAACGCCGAACAGATCAAACAGCTCGCCGCCATCGGACGAACTGCCGCGGAGATCGCCGGATTCCTCGGCGTTGACGAGCGGACAGTCAACGACATCATCGGCGACGAACCCGAGTTCTAGAGGGGGTGCCCGAACCGTAGCCAAGCGGTCTCCGCGGATGCGACAGCCGTGGCGGGCACAAAGAAGACGATTCCACTACGAGTAAGAGAATGAGGCGATAAGAATGGATGCTCCGTTCAGGCACCAGTGTTCGATCATCCCGGATGGGCCGAGCAACGTGCAGACCGTTCTTATGGGGATGCGGGTTTCACCGGATCCGTGGAAGCACACGTTCTATGACCGCGTCGGACGGAGCATCGAGGTTCCGCGCAACGAAATGAACAAGAGCAAGCCGTACTTCGATGACGGGTATGCGAAAGCACTATGGGATTTCCGCAACGATTCCATGCTGCTCGGCGAGGATGGCCAGACCCTGTACGTGCGCGACGTGGATCTGACCGGCGCCAACCGTCTGCTGGATTCGTGGCACGCCATCGGATCCCTTGAGGACGAGTACCACGTGACCGGACGGACGCAGGTGTATCTGCCGTGGAACGTGCAGCTTCGCGTCGAGTGCGCGAAACTGGCGAAGCGCGTCCGTCACGGTGTGAAGTTCCGCAACATGGCGTTCTACCGCATCGACGGCCGCGTGCAACGCATCAGTCCCGGCGATCCTCTGTTCGACAACCCCTTCGAGGTGTTCATGGACGTGGACTATACCGACGAACTGGTCGCCAAGGCCGGCGAGTTCCTGCGCTTTGTCACTGCGGACGCGCATAGCGCCGAGAACTTGGGACGCATGTTCGCCACTCCGCTGCTTGAGCCGTACAAGCACCTGTTCTATGTGCTGTATGGCGGGGGCGGCAATGGCAAGGGGATCCTGCTGGACACGCTTCACCGAAGCCTTCCCGCGTTGTCCGCCGCCGTTACGTCGAAAACCCTGCTGGGTGGACGGAACGGTAACGGGGGATTCGCCACTGATCAGGAGATGCTGAAGCTGATCGGCGCACTGTGGGCCTACGACGAGGACGCCGACACCATCACCTTGGAGCAGGCCACCCTGCTGAAGAAGATCGGCACCGGCGACACGATGGTGGCGCGGCGCGTGCAGGAGAACGCGGTCAGTTTCAAGAACAAGGCGACGTTCATCATCGCATCGAACAACCCCGTCATCATGAGCATGACGGAGGCGCTGGAACGGCGCCGTGTGTTCGTGCGCATGAAGGACGGGCGCGCCGAAGGCGAGTTCGCGGATCTGTTGCGGTTCCGTGACGAGCATGGTATCGCCCCGTTCCTCATGGCCTCATGTCGTCTCTGGGAAGCCCGTGGCGACAAACCGTGGACCGATGTGGTTATCGGATCCGCCGATGATCTGACCGAGGCGCAACAGTGGATCGTGGATTGCATCGTGGCGAACGGGTACGCCGTCAGCCGGGATAATCCGTTTCGCGAAACCGAAGCCGGGCACCGGAACACCGCCATGAAACTCGGTCTGAAGTCGAAGCCCAAGCGCATCAACGGCGAGGTGGTCCGTGTGCTGGTGGTCAGAAACGAACACGTCTTCAGCGTGTACCGCGACAGTGCGGCGAGGGATCTTGCCGAAGCGGTGGAAGCCGAAGCCAAGCCCGTACCGCCGCTGCCGCCACCGATTGAAGGTGCTGCTGTGGCAACGCCAGATGATTGCGGTTATCCGGTCACATTCGGCTCCGTTACCGATGAAAAGCGCTCCTATGACTGGGCGAAGAACCGCACCCTTCCCGAAGGCAAGCAACCGCCGGCCAACGTGGCGGCGTATGCGGTCGTTCCGGCTGCGGGCATGGCGATCATCGATCTGGATGTCGCTAAGGATCCGGCCACCGGTGAGGTCCTGAAGGATGCGCCAACCGGTTGGGACGTGTTCAACCGCGAGATCGGCGAATACGGTTCCCCGGATTTCCCGAAGACGTACCTCGTCGGTACGCCGACCGGCCGCAGGAACGGCTTGCCGTCAGCGCACGCCTACTACATGATTCCGCCGGAACTGCGAGGCCGGTTGAAGAACGCCGTCCACGAGAAGGGCATTCCGGTCGATATTCGTTGCGAAGGCAAGGGGTACGTGGTCGGCGCTGGTAGCCGGATCCCGGACGGTGATTATCTGCTGCTGGATTTGCCGGACGGCCAGCCGCCGGTGATGCCGCAGAAGATGGAGCAGTGGCTGATTGCCCACAATTACGTGACCAACGTGGAAGGTCAGGCGACTTCGCCTGTGTCTGCGAGCGCCACGCGGATTCCCCCGTTGAGTGAGGTTATGCGCCAGCCCATTGCCGTGGTCTCCGCATCGAACGGTCGCCCCGACATGACGCCGATTCCCGCAGGCAGCCGCAACAACGATCTTCATGCGTGGGCCTACGGCCGACTGCTGAACCACCCGGAGAACGCCGAGGCCATCCAGCGAGACCTGCTCGACCGTGGTCGGGCGAGCGGCTTGAAGGATACGGAGCTGACGACGATCTGGAACTCGATCCGTCGTCAGTTGGGAGGCGGCTGACATGGTGAGACGCAAACCCTCATGGCTGAGGCTGCTGTGCCCCAGCGGCGTGAACCCCGCCCATCTAGTCGCCCGCAAATGTGGGACATGCGGCGAATGGGTGGCGGTGGATACTGGCGGGCCGGTCGAAGAGGTTTACGATCCGGGCGTGCTGGATGCGAACGATCTGGTGACGGCCGTTATTCTCGGTCGCCGATTCACGCGGATCCAGCCGATAGCAGGCACGGGCCTCATTGCGCTTCGCACCCCATGCGGGTCATACGGCGTCAGTCGTGACGGCCTGTATCTGGCCGTGCACGAGTGCTTCAGAACACCCCTCAGCATGAAACCGTTCAAACCACCCAAACAGGTGGAGGGCAGCAAATGGGTCGGGCCGAGGATGACCGACGAGGAGATCAGACAATTCGAGACAGCTTGGAGGAGCAAGCCATGACCGCCACACATAAGCCGGTGTTCAAGACACCGAAGAAAACAACGCCGAGGAAAACCCACCGACTGATTCGTCTGGTGCCGGCCGTGCTCGCCATGCTGCGGACACGAGCCACCACCGTCGGTTTCGGGACCCCGACAGGGTACGTACGCGAGTGCGCGTGCGGATTCTCAACACGGGATCCCAATCGGTTCGCACAGCATCTGGAAGACAAGATCGGAGAAACCATCATGAACAATCCACTCGCATTCCTGGATGACCCCACGCCCACGCTGAAGCACAGGCTGCTGGATACCGCGAAGGGCGGGAGAATCTTTATCTGCTCATGCGGACGCGACTTCACGTCGCTCACCGTCATGCAGGAACACATCCGTGCCATGAATGAGGGGAACGCCGATGACCACGAATGAGCCAGTGCATTTGGTAGTCACGGAATCCACCGGACATGGGCTGCGTTGGTGGTGTTCCTGCGGATACGACACCGATGACCTACAAGAGTTGAAGAACCATCTGAACCGGAAGGACAAGCATGACGGGACCATGCGTGAACAATGACGGAGCCGAAACCGCCGCGGGACGATTGCTGTGCCGGAGCTGCGAGCATCGGCTCTGGGACAACCTCGCCCAACTTGGTGAGGATGCCATGCCACTGCTATTGATCGCCACCAGACAAGCCGGCGTGAACATGCAGGGTAGCGGACACGCCTCGCCGGCCGAGGCCCCGTCGCCGTTGAGGGATGACTTGTGGGAGCTGTATTGCGAGGCGGAACAACTCATGCGCCGGTTGTGCGCACGGTTCGACTACCCGAAGACGCTGGATCCGCACATTACGGTGGTCGGTTTGGCTCGTATGGTGCTTGCCCGACCGGGACCGTTGCTGAAGAGCGGGGACGTGCTCGGCTGGTATGAGGACATCGCCGATATGTCTGGACGAGTCCACAAGGCGGTGAATCCCGCGAAGCCTCGCATCGCGTTCGGCTCGTGCCCGGACTGCGGCGGCGTGGTGTGGGGGGATCCAGACGAATCGGATGGCGAGTGCGCGAGCTGTGGCGAGCGGGTGAACCGTCGAGCCGTGGCCGACCGGCTGCTGGCTCGTCTCATCGTCAGCGAAGTCAGGGGAACCGCCACCGAGCTGAGCGCCGAGTGCGCGAAGGCGGGTATCCGCCTACCGGCAAGCACGATACGAAGCTGGGTCAACCGCGGCGGTTTACGTTACAGATCCGACGGGAAACTCTCCTTGAGTGAGCTGGTGCCGTTACTGCGGAAACGCGCCGACTATGGGAAAGAAGCCTGACCGGGGTTGTCCGTTGAAGGAATATCAACGGACAGCCCCCTACCGTCACTGGAAAGATTTCTTTTTGTAGAAGCCCATCTGCTCATCGCCCCACCATGTGAGGAACTGTTCGGCAGTTTCGCCGTTGTGACCTCTGCTGTCGAATGCCCCATCGGTGGATGCCACACGTCCGCAGGTTTCCTCGGCCAGCGCGGCGGCGACGAACCCGTATCCGGTCGAGGCGACTGCCGGGCCGGCGAAGTTCCGTATGTCATGCCAGAAATGGGGTTGCGCGTTCAGCAATCGCATGTCCTCATCGGACAGCGGCAGATCGAACTCGTCGGCTTCGATGGGGAAGCATTCGCCCAGCATCGACGGGGGATAGCCTTCCTTCCCGTCGGACTTCACGTAGTCATCGATCCACGGCTGATCGATCCGGGTGCGCTCCCACAGCGACGGCCAGGAACTCGCCCGCCACTGGCCGTCGATCAGATACGCGAAGCCGAGATCCATCTCCACCTTCCAGCGCGTGGCCGGATCCACGTACCTCAGTTCCTCATCGGGGCCGCATGGGTAGAACGCCTTGACCTCCACGGTGCTGTCGATGCCATACCGGTCGAGCAGCTGCTGATAGAGCTCTTGGGTGCGGCTTCTCGTCTCTTCGACCAAGGGCAGGTAATCCGTCGTCGGATACACGTCAATCGTGGTGGACATGCCCCAATCATACCGAAACCCCTTGGAATCATTGGAATCTCGGGCGCTTCATGCCAGTAACAAAAAATGTTACTGGATTCGGCCATCCCGGTAACACTGGAATTTTGTTACTGGAGCCGTAGCCCGAAAAAAGAAGAGGCCCTACATCCCAAGCGGGAGTAGGGCTTTCGAGTCGGGCTGACAGGATTTGAACCTGCGACGTCTTGCTCCCAAAGCAAGCGCGCTACCAAACTGCGCCACAGCCCGTTTTCATGCCATAAGGCATAACTTTTCAATTATACGCACCGCGGGGGACGCGATGTGCTTCCAACTGCCGGAATCCTTGGTTCAGAAAACAGCCGAGAAGTCGGAGGTCTGCGGTCATTGTTACTGAGTGTTACTGGACTCCATTCTTCAGTTTTTGCCGAAACCCGAAACCCTAAGCGGGAGTAGGTCTCAGCGGCGGTCATAACACAGTCGGTTTGGTATCATCCTGCTCCCAAAGCAGGCGCGCTACCAAGCTGCGCTACGCCCCGATTGCAATGCGCGGATGATCCGGGCAAAAACAACAATCATCCATTGTACCGGATGGGTGGACGAATGCAGTGGACGAATGCACCGAATGGGCGGACGAAACGATGCGGCCGCAAACATGCACGGATGCTCCATATCCTCGCGGCGCAGCCCGCCCCGCGGCACGATTACAATGAACATGCGACGTGTGAGAAGCGGGCGTGGAAGGGAGCATCATGGGACGGCATCAGCGGGCGGAGACCTTGGGATTGGTGTCGTTCCTCATCTGCGCCGTCGTCGCGTTCTTCGGCATGAAGCTCTACCTCGATCTCGCCCCCGCCATCTGGCAGGTCACGCAGCGCCGGTTCAGCGCCGCGGCGGCCGTCATAGCGGCATGCGGCGTGGTCTCGTTCGCGGTGGGCTACGCGAGCAACTCGCGTTCGTTCACGCTCAAGAACGGCTGGTGGATGCCGATCCGCCGCACTTTCGAGATCCTCGCGTTGTCGGTCGTGTACGCGGCCACGATCTTCCTGTCATCGTTCGCCCTGTTCAGCGTGGTGAACACGGTGCTGGGCATGCATCTGTTCGCCGGCTACATGCCGGCCGCCTGCGCCGGGTTCGCCGGCGTGGCCGGCTACATGACGTTCGTGCAGGCGGAGCTCATGAACGCGAAGACCCTCGCCTCGCTGCTGCCGTTCTTCGTGATCTCCGGTGTGAGCACCGCAGGGCTCACCACCGACGACCCGTACTGGTATCACAACAACTTCTCGCAGCTCGGCGACCGCACCACGTTCGCGGCGACCATGTTCAACGCGACGCTGATCCTCGCCGGCACGTGCATCATCATCGTCAGCTACTTCGCCGTCTCGGAGCTGATCACCACGCAGCGTCTCGAACGGCTGTGGCACGAACGTTACGGCGACGAGGTCGAGCCGGAGGTCGCCCACTTCAGGGTGCGCACGGCGATCCTGTCGCTGCTGCTCACCGTCTCCGGGCTCGCGTTCATCGGCATCGGCGTGTTCCGCTATACGCCGCACTACATCATGCACAACGTGTGCGCGAAGGGTCTGCCGCTGGTCATGGGCGTGCTGCTGCTCGCCCTGCCGTGGCTGGCCCCGCGCATGCCGAAGGCCATGTACGCGATCTCGGACCTCGCGATCGCGGTCTGCGCGGGTTTCGGCATCTACATGCTGCGCGGCTACGACACGCTCACGAACCTCGAGGCGTTGGCATGCGCGTTCTTCCTCGGCTGGTTCATCGTCTTCTCGCGTCAGATCGCCGCGATCGAGGCCGATCGCGTGCAGATGCAGCTGGTGCGGTTCCAGACGAGCCGTCTCGACGAGGCGAACGAGGCCGCGGCGGGCGTGTCCCCGGCCGCGGCAACGACCGCCGTATCCGCGGCGAAGGCCGCGACAGCGCAGGTCGTACAGGCCGAGTCCGGCGACGGATCGGATGCGGCGCAGCTTCCGGACGCCATGATCGAGTCCCGTCTCGCTTCCGATCGCTGACGTATCGTCTGTCTGGCCTGCAGCCGGCCCGACACGAAGCGACCGCAATAGCCGGAAACGCAAAAGGGCGAGGGGCCTGGCCCCTCGCCCTACCGGTTGCGAGCCGACGTCACCGCGATCCGTAACCGCAATGCCCGACGGATCAGAACAGCTGCTCCGGATTCGGGTTCTTCGCGCTCTTGAGCAGCATGAAGCTGCGCGACTGCGCGGTGATCACGAACCCGGCCTCGTAGCTGAGCTCCGGTCCCTTCGGATTGTGCGTGTCGATGATGAGCTGCCACTTGCGGCCGTACTTCTCGTCCGGCAGCGTGAACATGATCGGCTCATAGTGGGCGTTGAAGATCATGATGAAGTCGTTGTCGACGAGCTGCTTGCCGTAGTAGTCCATTTCGGGGATGTTCGAGCCGTTGAGGAAGATCATCACCGTGAACGCGTGCGTGTTCGCCCAATCGTCCATGTCCATGATGGAGCCGGTGTGGTCGAACCATTCGACCTGCGGCAGGCTGTCCGGGCTCTCTCCCGGTTCGCGGCCGGAGAAGAAGCGACGCCGGTGCAGCACCGGGTGCTCGAGACGCAGGTGGATGAGCTTGGAGACGAATTCGAGCAGATCCTTCTGCGAGTCGTTGAGGTCCCAGTTGGTCCACGAGATCTCGTTGTCCTGGCAGTAGGCGTTGTTGTTGCCCTGCTGGGTGCGCGCCACCTCGTCGCCGCCGCAGATCATCGGGATGCCCTGGCTGAGCAGCAGCGTGGAGAACATGTTGCGCATCTGCCGTTCGCGCAGGTCGAGCACGTCGGGGATCGTGGTCGGGCCTTCGACGCCGCAGTTCCACGAACGGTTGTTGGACTCGCCGTCGCGGTTGCCCTCGCCGTTCGCGCTGTTGTGCTTCTCGTTGTAGCTGACCAGATCGTTCATCGTGAAGCCGTCGTGCGCGGTGATGAAGTTCACCGAGGCGACCGGTCGGCGTCCGTTCATCTGGTACAGATCGGAGCTGCCCATGAGGCGCGACGCGAATTCGGGCAGCGTGGACGGCTGCGAGCGCCAGAAGTCGCGAACGCAGTCGCGGTAGCGGCCGTTCCATTCGGACCAGCTGGACGGGAAACCGCCGACCTGGTAGCCGCCGGAGCCGAGATCCCATGGTTCGGCGATAAGCTTGACGCGGCTGATGATCGGGTCCTGTTCGACGATGTCGAAGAACGCGGAGAGCTTGTCGACCTCCTGGAACTGGCGGGCGAGGGTCGCGGCCAGATCGAAGCGGAAGCCGTCGACGTGCATTTCGGACACCCAGTAGCGCAGCGAATCGGTGATGAGGCGCAGCGCGTGCGGCGAGCGCATGAGCAGCGAGTTGCCGGTGCCGGTGGTGTCGAAGTAGTGGCGCGGATCGTTGTCGACCAGACGGTAGTATGACTGGTTGTCGATGCCCCTGAAGCTCAGGGTGGGGCCCATGTGGTTGCCTTCGGCGGTGTGGTTGTACACCACGTCGAGGATGACCTCGATGCCGGCCTGATGGTAGGCCTTGACCATGGACTTGAACTCGTTGACCTGCTGGCCGCGTTCGCCGGAGCTGGAGTACGCGTTGTGCGGCGCGAAGAAGCCGATGGTGTTGTATCCCCAGTAGTTCGACAGGCCCTTTTCCTGCAGGAACGTGTCGTTGACGAACTGGTGGATCGGCATGAGCTCGATGGCGGTGATGCCGAGCTTCTTGAGGTATTCGATGACGCTCGGGTACGCCAGGCCGGCGTATGTGCCGCGGATGTCCGGCGGGACGTCCTTGTTGAGGTTGGTCATGCCGCGCACGTGCGCCTCGTAGATGACGGAGTCATGGTACGGGATGCGCGGATGCTGGTCGTTGCTCCAGTCGAAGTACGGGTTGACGACCACGGATTTCATGGTGTGCGAGGCCGAGTCGAGGTCGTTGCGCCGATGCGTGTCCTCCGGGCTTGAGAAATAGTAGGAGAACAGGCTTTCGTCGCCGTCGATGTTGCCTTCGATGGCCTTGGCGTAGGGGTCGAGCAGCAGCTTGCTCGGATTGCATCTGAGGCCCCGGTCGGGGTCGTACGGACCGTAGACGCGGTATCCGTAGCGTTGGCCCGGCTGGATGCCGGCGATGTAGTTGTGCCATACATACGAGTTCTGCTCGGTCATTTCGATGCGCGTCTCGTTGTCGTCGTCATCGAACAGACACAACTCGACCTTGTCGGCGACTTGGGAGAACAGTGCGAAATTCACGCCGGCGCCGTCATAGCTGGCACCAAGCGGATACATCAAACCTGGTCTGATCTGCATATCCCCAGTATCTCACGCGAAAGTGAATATTGACGACGTGTCAGCTGAACGCTTTGCGGCGGTTTGCCTCGCTGGCGTGCCGCGGCGGACGGTTCGGCCGCCCGTTCAGCGTTCGGCGAGCAGCCGGCGGATGCGTTCGTGCTGGATGGCGATGATGGAGTTGGATGCGGTGACGGGCAGGTCGAGCAGCTCCTGCCAGCCGACCCATGCGGAGTCGACGTGCTCGTCGGCGTCGAGATGCCGTTCGACGAGACGGAAACGTTTGAGATGCAGCACCATGATGTGCGCGAGTTCGTCGGCCATGCCTTCGGACGAGTAGTAGTCGCCGACGTGTTCGATGGTCACGTCGCCGGGTTCGGCCGGCACGATGCCGGTTTCCTCGGCGAGTTCTCGTAATGCGGCCGTTTCCGGATCCTCGCCTGGGTCCATGAGCCCGGCGGGGATGCCGTAGGCGAATCGGTCGGAGCCGACGCGGTATTCGCGTTCGACGACGTAGCGGTCGCGCTCCTCGTCGTGCACGAGCATGACGACGCAGGGCGCGTGGCGCAGCACCTGGCGGCGGATGTCGGTTTCGCCGCCGTCGCGCCGGCGCAACGCTATGGTCATGTCCTCGACCGAGAAGATCGCTCCCCGATATACGGTTTCGCGCGAGAGCACCGTAACCGGCGCGTCCATGTCGATGATGTCATGCATGTCTTTCCCGTTCCCCTTCGTGATGGCCCGTTTGCCGGCCGCTATAGCCTGAGCGTCCACGGGTCGGTGTTGATCCGCAGCCATTCGGCCTCCGGCCGCTCCCCCGTCGCGCGTTCGACGGCGGCGGGCACGTCCTCGAGCGCGTAGCGGAACCACAATGATTCGATGGCCGAATGCGGCGTATTGATCAGCAGCGGTCGGATGCGCGCGTCGCCGAGTCCCGCGCGGATGCCCTTCGCACGCAGGCCGGCCTCGTGCCGGGCCTGTTCGATCGCGTCGGTGGCGGGATGGTGGCGCAGGTCGCTGGTCACGTACACGTCCGCGCCGCTGGCGCGCACCTCATCGAACAGCGAGTCGCCGGAACCGGGCAGCACGGCCACCGTTTCGACCGTCTGGTCGAGCGGGCCGCACGCCGTGACGCCGAGTTCGGTGTGCGGCAGCGCGTCGGCCACGCGGCGGGCGAACGCTTCGAACGTCATCGGCGTCTCCAGCCGTCCGACGCGGCCCAGACCGGCCTCGTGACCGGCCGTCGCGGACCCGTCGTCCCGGATCGGCACCAGCGGATGCTGGTCGACGAGTCCGAACGCGTCGGCCGCGGCCTGTCCGACCCCGCGGAAGGCCGCGTCGGCGTTCGTATGCCCGACCCACAGCGCACAGCCGGATTCGTACAGCCGGCGCACGACGTCGCCGTGCGCGCCCATCGCGGACACTTCGTGCACGGCGCGGAACAGCAGCGGGTGGTGCGTGACCAACAGATCGGTCCCGTTCGCGAGCGCCGCGTCGATGACGGCCGCGGTCGGATCGGCGGCGAACGCGATGCGTCGCACCGGCCGTGCCGGGTCGCCGACGATCAGTCCGGGCGCGTCCCAATGTTCCGCATACCGCAGCGGATACAGCGTTTCCAGTACGTCGACGACCTGCCTGAGCGTGGGCATGGCATGCTCCTTTGTCGTAAATTGTCGTACGAGATGCCGTGCGTCGCGGATGTCCGCCGCGCACGGCGATGATGGGTGCCGGTCAGTGCGCGGCGAGCTGCCAGTCGTCGCCGATGCCGGTGGACACGTCCAGCGGCACGGACAGTTCGACGGCGTGCTCCATCGCGTCGGCGACGAGCGCGGTGACCTGTTCGGCCTCGCCGGGCGCGACCTCGACGACGAGTTCGTCGTGGATCTGCAGGATGATGCGGCTGTTCACGCCGGCTTCGCGCAGGGCCTGGTCGGCGCGGATCATCGCGAGCTTCATGATGTCGGCGGCCGAGCCTTGGATCGGGGCGTTGAGTGCGGCGCGTTCGGCGGCCTCGCGGGCGACGCGGTTCGTCGACGAGAGCGCCGGGAAGTAGCGTCGTCTGCCGAACATCGTCTCCGTATAGCCCTTGGCGCGCGCGTCGGCGACCAGCGACTCGAGATAGTCGTGCACCTTGCCGAACGTGGCGAAGTACTTGGCCTTCAGCTCGTCGGCGTGCGACGGGCTGATCTTGAGCTGCTGGGCTAGGCCGTACGTGCTCAGGCCGTATGCGAGCCCGTAGCTCATCGCCTTGACGTGGCTGCGCTGGTCGGACGTGATCTGGTCGACCGGCACGCCGTAGACGAGCGAGGCGACGTAGCGGTGGAAGTCCGCACCGGAGCGGAACGCCTCGATGAGCGCCTCGTCGCCGGAACGGTCGGCCATGATGCGCAGTTCGACCTGCGAATAGTCGCAAGAGAGCAGCGAGGCGTAGCCCTCCCCCGGTACGAACGCGGAGCGGATCTCACGGCCTGCCGCGTTCCTGTTCGGGATGTTCTGCAGATTCGGGTCGACGGAGCTCAGCCGGCCGGTCGCGGCCACGGTCTGTTCGAACGTGGTGTGGATGCGTCCGTCCCGCGGATTGGTCGCATCGATGAGCGTCTGCACGATCTGCTTGAGCTTGTTGGTCTCGCGGTGCCGCAGCAGCGCGCCGAGGAAGCCGCTGGCTCGCTCGTCGTTCGCATATTTGACGTACAGGTCCTGCAATACGGACGCGTTGGTCGTGTACGAACCGGACTTGGTGCGTTTGGTGGCCTTGAGACCCATGTCCTCGAAGAGGACCTGCTGCAGCTGCTTGGGGCTTTGCAGGTTCACGCGGCTGCCGGCCAGATCCCATGCCATCTCCTGCGCCTGACGCGCGTCGGCGGCGAACTGGTCTCGCATATTGTCGAGACGGCGTTCGTCGACCTTCGCGCCCGCGTCCTCCATGTCGTGCAGCACGCGGGAGACCGGCAGTTCGATGTCGGCGAGCAGATGCGACTGGCTGCGCTGTTCGAGCATGGGGGCGAGCGTGTCGGCGAGCGCCCGGACGATGGCGATGCGGGTGGCGGTCAGCTCGTTCGGATGCTCGTCCTGTTCCTCGTGGCCGTCGTCCTCGCCGAGGTCGAGCAGGCCCTGCGTGGCCTCGGGCTTGCCGTCCTCGACGTGCAGGTCGAGGAAGTGCGCGGCGGCCTGTTCGAGCGTGTCCGCATGGAAGTCGGGGTGGACGAGGTATCCGGCGAGCTTCGTGTCGAAGGCGGGCTGGGGCAGGTGCAGGCCGGCGGCGCCGAGCAGGTGCAGGTGCTCCTTGTAGCCGTGCACGGCAAGCGTGTCGTGATGCTGGTCGAACAACGCGGCGAGTGTGCGGGCCGTCGCCTCGTCGAACGGGGCTTTGACGAGCAGCGCCTGGCCGGCGGCCATGATCGTCACGCTGTCGAGCGTGGCGCAGCCGGGTTTGGGGTCGCCTTGGGCGAGCAGCGTCCACGTGCCGGACGTCGTGTGCCGAGCCGTGTCCCGGGGCGCATCCTGGGCCCACGGATCGTCGAGGTTCGCGGCGATCCACTGTCCGATCCGAGCCGCGTCGGCGGCGACGGTCAGTTCCGGCAGCGCGAGGGTCTGGGTCTCGTCGGTATGGCCGTCCGGAGCGTTTGCGGCGTTCCCGCCCACGGAGACCGGCTTGACACCGCCGTTGAACGACTTGAGGATCTTGCCGCGCGAACGCACGCCGAATTCCAGCGTCTTGAACAGCGCATCCACGGCATTGAGGTCGGGCTGGCCGAAGGTGAGGTCGTCCACGGACACGCCGAGGTCGAGGTCGCGTACGAGGGCGTTGACCTTGCGGTTGAGCCTGACCTGATCGAGGTTGTCGCGCAGCGCCTCGCCCTTCTTGCCCTTGATCTCGTCGGCGTGTTCGATGATGCCCTCGAGTCCGCCGTACTGGTTGATCCATTTGGCGGCGAAGCCGTCGCCCACGCCGGGCACGCCGGGGATGTTGTCGGCGGTCTCTCCGCGCAGCGCGGCGAGATCCGGGTATTGGGCCGGGGTCACATGGTATTTCTCCTCGACGGCCTCGGTGGTCATGTGCTTGAGGTCCTTGAAGTGGTGGCCCGGATACAGCACGGTGATATGGTCGTCGATGAGCTGGAAGGCGTCGCGGTCGCCGGACAGCACCAGCGTGCGGTAGCCGGCGTGCGCTCCCATCGTGGCGAGCGTGCCGATCACATCGTCGCCCTCATAGCCGGGCTTTTCGATGTAGGTGACGCCAAGCGCCTTCAGCATCTGCTGGATCAACGGCAGCTGCGTGAGCAGCTCCTCGGGCGCGGCCTCTCGCGTGCCCTTGTATTGAGGCAGCAGCTGGTTGCGGAACGTGCCGCCCTTGACATCGAACGCCACGGCCAGATGGTCGGGCCGTTCGGCGTCGATGACCTGGGAGAGCATGGTCGCGAACCCCCACACCGCGTTGGTGGCCTGACCGGCGTCGGTGCTGAAGTTTTCGACGGGAAGAGCGAAAAACGCGCGGAACGCCAGTGAGTGGCCGTCAACGACCAGCAGCGTTCCGCGCGTTTCGGTATCGGTTTGCGATGCCTCAGTCATCGTTGCTTTCCGGCTTGGGATCGCCGTACTTGGCGATGATGGCCATGGCCAGACGCTTCTTCGGGATGCGCTGGTCCATCGAGGTCTTCTGGATCCAACGGAACGCGCCCTGTTCGGAGAAGTCGGCCTTGTCCATCAGCAGGCCCTTGGCGCGGTCGACGAGCTTGCGCTCCTCCAGCGTGTCCTCGGCCTTCTTGAGCTGGGCCTCCATCTTCTTGAGCTCGTCCTGCGCGTTCTTGAGCTTGTTCTCGCTGCGTTCGACGGTGTCGAGCAGGTCGTTGATCTCGGCGAAGCGGCCCATGGCGACCTCGAGCGCGGGCAGCAGCTTGGACTCCTCGTACGGCTTGGTCACGTACGCCATCGCGCCGGCGCCGGTGGCCTGACGGACCAGATCGGGCTGGGAAAAGGCGGTGAGCATGACGACCGGGGCGATGTTCTCGTCGCAGATCACGCCGGCGGCGGCGATGCCGTCCATGCGCGGCATCTTGACGTCCATGCACACGACGTCCGGACGGAACTTGCGGGTCAGTTCGACGGCTTCCTCGCCGTTGGCGGCCTCGCCGACGACCTTATAGCCGTTGTCCTCGAGCATGGCGACCAGATCCATGCGGTTGACGGATTCGTCCTCGGCCACCACGACGGTGCGCTGGCGGTTCTCCTCGGCCTCCGGGGCCTCGGCCTCGTCCGTTGCGGTCTCGCCGGGGATGTTGCCCTCGGCCGCGGCCTTCAGTTCGTCATCCGTCAACACCGACCCCAGCACATCGGGTGTTTCCGAGGTCTTCTTCCTTGCCACCATGCCAGCCTCTTTCCATCAGTGGCCGGGCGTCTTCCATAACCATCCCCGACCTGACAACAATTATCTCGCGTCATTGCAAAGGGAGGATGCCGCCCTAGAGAAGAGGGCGGCATCCTCCCCATGCGTTAATCGCGTGCCCCCGGTGGGACTCGAACCCACACTGCGCAGATTTTGAGGCTGCTTCCTCTACCGATTGGGATACAGGGGCGTTTCCGCACTCATGGAAGAATACCATACTTTTCGGACCGAGGCCGTTTTGTCGGATTTCTGCGTGCCGCGCGCCCGAGCCCCACCGCATCGAGGCCCGGACCGGCGGGCCCTTCAGACCGCGACACACACCCGTTGCATCCGGAGGCGAAAGCCCCGAACCCCGATGGCATCGATATACAATGAAACCGATCATGCCACCAAGGAGGCAGTCATGAGCAACGAAACCTATCGCAGGTTCGATCCGTGGCGCACATCCCCGCTCAAGGAGGAGTCGCGCAGGCAAATCGTCAAAAGCCATTATTTCAACGTCGATCAGGTGTCCCTATCCTCCCCGCAGGCCGGCAGCTTCGACCGTTACGTGCTGCAGGGCAACAACGGCGATGCCGTGGGCGTGCTGGCGATGACCGACGACGGGCAAATCCCGCTCGTCGAGCAGTATCGCGTCCCGACCCATCGCTGGACGCTCGAGATCCCCGGCGGGCATGCCGCCGAGCAGGGCGAGAAGCCGCTTGACATCGCCGTGCGCAAGCTGCGTGAGGAAGCCGGATACACGGCCGACCATTTCGTCCAGTTCGCGCGGTTTATCGATACGCCGAGCTTTTCGGCGCAGCATACGGCGCTGTTCTTCGCCACCGGACTCAAGCCCGCCGATCGCAGCGACTTCGGCCCGGAGACGCCGCGTCCGGACGTGCGCCTGTACACGCTGGACCAGGCGTACGAGATGGCCGTCAACGGCACGATCGTCGACGCGAAGTCGCTGATCGCGATCCTGCGCCTGTACAGCGCGCCGGAGCATCAGCTCGGCCAGTGACATCCGCCGCCCAGCCCCGCATGGACGAATATGAGAAAGCCCCTGTCAGGATCCCAAGGGATCCCGGACAGGGGCTTTTTCGACCTCTCGTCAGACCGAACGGCCTATACTCACTCGGCGTTGCCGACGGTGTGCACGTAGATCGTGTCGGTGGAGCCGGCGGCGTGCTCGCCCTGGGCGGAGCTCAGCACGACGATCTTGTCGCCGTCGGAGACCTTGCCGGCCTTCTTGAGGATGGTGTCGGTGTAGGCCATGAGGTCCTTGCGGGACTTGTCGTGGTAGTCCTCCGGGACGTAGAACGCCTCGGTGCCCCAGGACAGGGCCAGCCAGTGGTAGGTGTGCTCGTTGTTGGTGATGCCGTAGATCGGGGCGGCCGGACGCTCGCGGGAGACGCGGTGCACGGTGTTGCCGGTCTGGGTGTAGGCGACGATGGCCTTGGCATTGAGCTTGTCGGCCAGGTCGACGGCGGCGGAGGAGACGGCGCCGGTGGAGGACATGTCGAGGTTCTTCAGCTCCGGGATGCGGTCGAAGCCGTGCTCGGTGGCGAAGCCGGAGATGCGGGACATGGTGGCGACGGTCTCGGTCGGGTACTCGCCGACGGCGGTCTCGTTGGAGGTCATGGTCGCGTCGGCGCCGTCGAGGACGGCGTTGGCGCAGTCGGAGGCCTCGGCGCGGGACGGCACCGGGGAGTGGACCATGGAGCCGAGGACCTCGGTGGCCACGATGACCGGCTTGGCGTACTGGCGGGCAAGCTCGATGATGCGCTTGGTGGCCAGCGGGACCTCCTCGAGCGGGCACTCGACGGCCATGTCGCCACGGGCGGCCATGACGCCGTCGAAGGTCTTGATGATGTCCTCGAGGTTCTCGAGGGCCTGCGGCTTCTCGATCTTGGCGACGATCGGGATGCGGCGGCCTTCCTCGTCCATGATCTCGTGGGCGCGGTCGATGTCGGTCGCGAAGCGCACGAAGGACATGGCGATGATGTCGGCGCCGGTGCGGATGGCCCAGCGCAGGTCGGCCTCGTCCTTCTCGGTCAGCGCCGGCAGGGAGACGGCGACGCCCGGCAGGTTGATGCCCTTGTGGGAGGACACCGGACCGGCCACGACGACCTTGGTGTACACGTTGTTGCCCTCGACCTTGGTGACCTCGAGGCGCACCTTGCCGTCGTCGATCAGGATCGGGTCGCCCGGATGGCAGTCGCCCGGCAGGCCCTTGAAGGTGGTGGAGGTGATGTGCTCGTCGCCCTCGACATCATCGGTGGTGATGATGAACTCCTGGCCAAGCTGAAGCTGAACCTTGTCCTCGCCCTCGGCGTTCTTCTTGAACCAGCCGCAGCGGATCTTCGGGCCCTGCAGATCGACCAGGGCGGCCACGTTGCGTCCGGTGGCCTCGCCGGCCTTGCGCACGTTGTTGTAGACGCGGAGGTGATCCTCGGGGGTGCCGTGGGAGCGGTTCAGACGCGCGACGTCCATACCGGCTTCGACGAGCTTGAGCAGGTTGTCGTAATCCTCGGTGGCGGGACCGATGGTATCAACGATCTTGGCTTTACGCATGAATGCCTATCCTATCCTTATTATGGCCGGGCCTTCTGGCCCAGCCGCCGGGAGACAGTTTACTAGCAAAATCCGATTCTCACCAGCTTTTGCAGGGGTGTGTTGTGAGCGCTCACACCTTATGTTCCGCAAAGGTTTACCGGTGATATGACAACGCTTCACTCGGCCTTGGCCACATCCTGGCCGCCGCCCGCCTCCAGCGAGCGCATCTTGAGCACGCTGGCGAGGGACGCGCCGCCCAAGGACACGATGATCACGGCAAGCGACAGCCATGTGGGCACCTCCGGCACCCATGCGACCGGCTGGCCGCCGTTGAGGAACGGCAGCGAGTTGCCGTGCAGCGCCTCCATGATGAGCTTGATGCCGATGAAGCCGAGCACGACCGACAGGCCCAGCGGCAGGTAGACGAGCTTGTCAAGCAACGCGCCGAGCAGGAAGTAGAGCTGCTGCAGACCGAGCAGGGCGAACACGTTGGACGTGAACACGATGAACGGGTCCTTGGTCAGGCCGAAGATCGCGGGGATCGAGTCGAAGGCGAACATGACGTCGGTGGTGCCGATGGCGAGGAAGACGACGAGCATCGGGGTGAAGTACCTGACGCCGTCCTTGACGGTGCGCAGCTTCTCGCCGTCGTATTCGTCGGAGATCCTCATGACCTTGCGCAGGGCCTTGATGATGCCGTTCTCATGGTATTCCTCGTCATCGTCGCCGCCGGTGACGAGCTTGACGGCGGTGACGATGAGGAACGCGCCGAAGAGGAAGAAGATCCAGGTGAAGCGTTCGATGAGCGCGGCGCCGATGAGGATGAAGATGCCGCGCAGGACGAGCGCGACGGTGATGCCGACGGACAGCACGTACTTCTGCAGCACCTTCGGCACGGCGAAGTTGGACATGATGATGACGAACACGAACAGGTTGTCGACGCTCAACGAGTATTCGGTGAGCCAGCCGGAGTAGAATTCGACGGCCGGCTTCGCGCCGGCGACGGCCCACATGATGCCGCCGAAGATCAGCGCCGCGACGACGAAGAACGCGATGTGCTGCAGGCACTCCTTGGTGGACGGCACATGCGGCTTGCGCCCGATGACGAACAGGTCGACCACGAAGAACGCGGCGAGCACCACGAACGTGGCGATCATAAAAGCAACAGGGGTTTCAGACATGCCTCCCAGCATATGAACAGGCGCTGACGCCACCTTCAGCGAGCGTAGCGAGCCCCGACCCCCTCGGCCGAGGGAGCTGTCGGCCGCAGGCTGGCTGAGGGCGCGTACGCCCCGTCGCGAACCGACGTCGGAGGCTCACGGAGGCTCACTTATTCGCCTCCGTCATCCCCCTGAGCTCTTTCTTCAGGTCGCGGATCTCGTCGCGCAGGCGGGCGGCGAGTTCGAACTGGAGCTGCTCGGCGGCGGTGTGCATCTGTTCGCTGAGCTGGCGGATCAGGTCGGCGAGATCCTGCGCCGGCAGGCCGGCCTTGAGGATCTCCTCGTGGCGCTTGTCGGCCTCGTCCTTGCCGATCGCAGGCACGCCCAGATGCGTGTTGCCGGCCTTGCCGGCGTTGCGGTAGCCGCCGGCGAGCAGGGTCTGCGTGTCCACATCCTCCTTGGCGAGCATGTCGTTGACGTCGCTGATCTTTTTGATCAGCGGCTTGGGATCGATGTGGTGCTCCTTGTTATACGAGATCTGCTTGGCGCGGCGCCGTTCGGTCTCGTCGATGGCCTTGTGCATCGCGTCGGTCGTCTCGTCGGCGTACATGATGACCGTGCCGGACACGTTGCGCGCCGCGCGGCCGATCGTCTGGATAAGCGATCGATACGAACGCAGAAAGCCTTCCTTGTCGGCGTCGAGGATCGCCACGAGCGACACCTCGGGCAGGTCGAGGCCCTCGCGCAGCAGGTTGATGCCGACGATCACGTCGATCTTGCCTTCACGCAGCTCGCGCAGCAGTTCGACGCGGCGCAGCGTGTCCACGTCGGAGTGCAGGTATTCGACCTTGATGCCGCGTTCGATCAGGTAGTCGGTCAGATCCTCGGCCATCTTCTTGGTCAGGGTCGTCACGAGCGTGCGCTCGTTCTTCGCCACGCGGTCCTTGATCTCGGCGAGCAGGTCGTCGATCTGCCCCTTGGTGGGACGCACCTCGACCTTCGGATCCAGCAGGCCGGTAGGTCGGATGATCTGCTCGACCACGCCGTCGGAAAGCCCCAGTTCGTAGTCGCCGGGCGTGGCGGACAGGTAGACGGTCTGTCCGACACGGTCCAGGAACTCCGGCCATTTGAGCGGACGGTTGTCCATCGCGGACGGCAGACGGAAGCCGAAGTCGACGAGCGTACGCTTGCGCGCGGCGTCGCCCTCGTACATCGCGCCGATCTGCGGCACGGTGACATGCGATTCGTCGATGACGAGCAGGAAGTCGTCGGGGAAGAAGTCGAGCAGCGTGTGCGGCGGCGTGCCGGGCGCGCGCCCGTCGAAGTGCCGCGAATAGTTCTCCACGCCGGAGCACACGCCCACCTGCGAGAGCATCTCCAGATCGTAGGTGGTGCGCATGGTAAGCCGCTGCGCCTCAAGCTCCTTGCCCTGCTTGCGCAGTTCGGCGGTGCGCTCGTCCAGCTCGGCCTGAATGGTCTTGAGCGCGCGTTCCATGCGTTCGGGGCCGGCCACGTAATGCGAGGCCGGGAATATGTGCACCTCGGTCTCGTGGTCGATCACATCGCCGGTCAGCGGGTGCAGCGTGGAGATGCGGTCGATCTCGTCGCCGAAGAACTCGATGCGGATCGCCAGCTCCTCGTAGACGGGGATGATCTCGACGGTGTCGCCGCGCACGCGAAACGTGCCGCGCGTAAACGCGATGTCGTTGCGCTTGTACTGCATGGCGACGAACTGGCGCAGCAGGTCGTCGCGGTTGATCTCCTGGCCTTCCCTGAGGAAGAGCATGCGCCCGGCGTATTCCTCCGGCGTGCCGAGGCCGTAGATGCACGAGACGGTGGCCACGACCACGCAGTCGCGCCGGGTGAGCAGGTTCGCGGTGGCGGCGTGGCGCAGACGCTCCACGTCGTCGTTGATGTTGGAGTCCTTTTCTATATAGGTGTCGGTCTGCGGGATGTACGCCTCGGGCTGGTAGTAGTCGTAGTAGCTCACGAAGTAGCTCACGGCGTTGTCGGGCATGAGCTCGCGGAACTCCGCGCACAGCTGGGCGGCGAGCGTCTTGTTCGGCTCGATGATGAGCGTGGGCCGTTGAAGACGCTCGATGAGCCATGCGGTCGTGGCGGTTTTGCCGGTGCCGGTGGCGCCCATGAGCACCACGTCGTTCTCGCCGTTCTCGATGCGCCGGGCCAGCTCCTCGATGGCCTGCGGCTGGTCGCCGGACGGCTTGTACGGCGATTTGACGACGAACGGCTTGTTCGTGCGTTGGATGTTGAAGCCCATCACTGCTCCTTCCGGCAGGTCCAATCTGCATACAGCCTATCAACATCATCGAACATCTGTTCTACGGATTGCGTCGAATCGATGACGATATCGGCGATCCGTCGGCGCGTCGCCTCGTCGCTCTGATGCCGGATGCGTCCCTCGGCCTGTTCGCGGCTCATTCCGCGCGTCTCGATCATGCGAGCGATGCGTACGTCGACCGGGGCCTCGACCGTGACGACATGGTCGAAACGGAACGGGATCGTGCCGATCACCTCGGCCAGCAGCGGCACATCGTGCACGACGACGGACGGCGTCGTCCCGCCCGCTCCACCGCGCCCGTTCCCGTCGGAATCGATCGTCTCGTCCTCCATCCGCCGCGCCTCGGCGTAGATCAGCGGATGCTCGATCTCGTCCAGTCGCTCGCGGGCGCCGGCCGGCGCGCCCGGGCCGAAGACATGTTCGGCCATCCAGCCGCGGTCCAATCCCCCGTCGCCATCCAACGCGTCCGGCCCGAACTCGTCGGCGATCCGGCTCAATCCGATGCTGCCGGGCGCGACGACGCGGCGTGCCAGCAGATCGTAGTCGATCACGGTCGCGCCAAGCTCCGCCAGGCGGCGTGACACCGTGCTTTTGCCCGCGGCGATGCCGCCCGTCAACCCGATGCGAATCATCATGCCGCCCCTTTCACCGTGACTTCGTTGCATCCCAGCTTACCCACGACGCAACGAACGAACCATCGAACGAGACGATGATCAGGCATAAAATGCGAAGGCCCGCCAACCGTTGCGGTTGACGGGCCTTGTGCTATTCGCTATACGGCGAATTCAGCAGACTCACTTGCCGAGCAGCTGGTCGCGCAGGGCGGCGAGCTGATCGGAGTCGGCGAGGGTGCCGTTGGAGGTGGACTCGGAAGAGTAGTTGGAGGAGACCTCCTCGCGCTCGCGCTTCTCTTCCTTCGGAGCCTGGCCATCCTCGGCGGCCGAGGCGGCGGCGTTCTCCAGCTCCTTGGCGACGAACGCCTTGTGCTGCTCCCACAGGTCGTGGGCGGCCGCGTACTGGGCCTCCCACTCCTCGCGCTGCTTCTCGAAGCCCGGGATCCACTCGTTGGTGTTCGGGTCGAAGCCCTCCGGGTACTTGTAGTTGCCTTCCTCGTCGTACTCGGCCGGCATGCCGTACAGCGCCGGATCGAAGTCCTCGGAGTTCGGGTCGACGGAGTCGTTGGCCTGCTTGAGGGACAGGGAGATGCGGCGACGATCGAGATCGACGTCGATGACCTTGACGAACACCTCTTCGCCCGGCTTGACCACGGTCTCCGGGTTCTCGACGTGACGGTTGGCAAGCTCGGAGATGTGGACCAGGCCCTCGATGCCGTCCTCGACGGAGATGAACACGCCGAACTGGACGATCTTGGTGACCTTGCCCTTGACGATCTGGCCGGGGACGTGGGTGCGGGCGAAGCGCTGCCACGGATCCTCCTGGGTGGCCTTGAGCGACAGGGAGATGCGCTCGCGGTCCAGATCGACGTCGAGCACCTCGACGGTGACCTTGTCGCCGACCTTGACGACCTCGGACGGGTGGTCGATGTGCTTCCAGGACAGCTCGGAGACGTGGATCAGGCCGTCAACGCCACCGAGATCGACGAACGCGCCGAAGTTGACGATGGAGGAGACGACGCCCTCACGGATCTGGCCCTTCTTGAGCTGCGAGAGGAAGGTCTCGCGCACTTCGGACTGGGTCTCCTCGAGGTACTGGCGGCGGGACAGGACCACGTTGTTGCGGTTCTTGTCGAGCTCCAGGATCTTGGCCTTGATCTTCTGACCGATGTACGGGGACAGATCACGGACGCGACGCATTTCGACCAGCGACGCCGGCAGGAAGCCGCGCAGGCCGATGTCGACGATGAGGCCGCCCTTGACGGCTTCGATGACGGTGCCCTCAACGACGCCGTCGGCTTCCTTGATCTTCTCGATGTCGCCCCAGGCGCGCTCGTACTGGGCACGCTTCTTGGACAGGATCAGACGGCCTTCCTTGTCTTCCTTGGTGACGACAAGGGCCTCGATCGGATCGCCGACCTCGACGACCTCGTCCGGATCGACGTCCTTCTTGATGGAAAGTTCGCGGGAGGGGATCACACCCTCGGTCTTGTAGCCGATGTCGACCAGGACCTCGTCGTGATCGACCTTGACGACGGTACCCTCGACCAGATCACCATCATCGAAGTTCTTGATGGTGGAATCGACTGCCTTGATGAAGTCCTCTTCGGTGCCGATGTCGTTGATGGCGACCTTGGCGACTTCGTTATTGTTCTCTGCCATTAATGTGGTTTCTTAATAACTAGTAGATGGATAATATCGTTCTTCAGTTATCCGCGCGCGCTTTCACGCACGCAAGTCTCAACCATACCGCCAGCCCTGCACATATATGACCAACGGAGTCCGGGCGTGTCGCCCGGACACAAGATATCCCTCGGGGCCCCAACCCCTCGGCGTCGCCTACGGACAGTCCACAGGACTGTCCGCTTAACGGCTCCGTGGGCGTGTCGCGGCGTCATCGTCCGAGCTGGCGTTCGGCCATTTCGACGACGTTGGCGAGGAGCATGGCGCGGGTCATCGGGCCGACGCCGCCGGGGTTCGGCGAATAGGCGTACGCCTTGTCGTAGCAGGCCTTGTCCACATCGCCCTTGACGCGCCAGCGGCCGGCCTCCTCGTCGAAGACGCGGGAGACGCCGACGTCGAGCAGGATCGCGCCGTCCTTGATCATATCCGGCTTGACGAAGCCGGCGGAGCCCATCGCGGCGACGATCACGTCGGCGCGGCGCATGTGGTCCGCCACGTCGCGCGTGCCGGTGTGGCACAGCGTGACGGTCGCGTTGACGGCGCGGCGGGTGAGCATGAGTCCGATCGTGCGGCCGATGGTGATGCCGCGGCCGAGCACGCACACCTCCTTGCCGTCGAGGTCGATGTCATAGGCGCCGAGCAGTTCGATGACGCCGCGCGGCGTGCACGGCAGGGGCGTGGCGATGTCGCCCTTGACGTGCAGCACGAGTTCGCCGAGATTGTACGGGTGCATGCCGTCGGCGTCCTTGGCCGGGTCGATCAGGTCGATGATCGCGTTCGCGTCGATGCCGCGCGGCAGCGGCAGCTGCACGATGTAGCCGGTGCAGGCCGGGTCGGCGTTCATGTCGCGCACGACGGCGGCGATGTCGTCGAACGTCGCGTCCTCGGGCAGCTCGTGCTTGATCGAACGGATGCCGATCTCGGCGCAGTCGGCGTGCTTGCCGGCCACGTATTTGACCGAGCCGGCGTCGTGGCCGACCAGCAGCGTGCCGAGGCCCGGTTCGATGCCCCGTTCCTTGAGTCGTGCGACGCGTTCGGCCAGATGCGCCTTGATGTCCGCCGCCGTCTGCTTGCCGTCGAGTTTGATGGTCATGTGTCGTCTCCCCTGTGTGTCGGTTCGTTGCCTTCGCATCAGGGTATCGTGGACACAGTTAAAGGATTGTTTCGACATGGTCGGACCCACACGAGGGAGCAGGGCAATGAACATTCGCGGATCGCGCATAGGCAGGGCCGTCGCGGGCGTATTCGCCGCGATGATGCTGATGGCCGCCGCAGGCTGCGGCACGTCGAACGCCGCAACGCAGACGGAGCCGCAGCAGCAGGAGCAGACCGGCCCGATCGAGGTGGTGGCCTCGATCAACCAATGGGGGTCGCTGGCCGAGCAGATCGGCGGCGACGACGTGTCCGTCACGTCGATTCTGAGCTCGACCGGCGTGGACGCCCATGATTTCGAGCCGAAGACCTCGGACGTGGCGAAGCTGTCCAAGGCGACGATCGTGGTGGCGAACGGCGCCGGCTACGACACGTGGGCCACCAAGAACGTCGGCAAGGACGCCGTCATCGTCTCCGCCGCGCAGACCGTGGGCGCGATGGAGGGCGACAACCCGCATCTGTGGTTCTCCAAGGACGCACGCAACGGCATGGCGCAGGAGCTGGTGAACGCGTTCTCGAAGGCGTTGCCGGGCAAGAAGAAGGACTTCACCAAACGCTACAAGGAATGGCAGGAGCAGGAGAAGACCGTCGAGGAGAAGATGAAGGAGTTCTCCTCCGCGAACGCCGACGCCACGTATGCCGCCACCGAGGCGGTCGCCTACTATCTGATGAGCGACATGGGCTTCGAGGACAAGACGCCGAAGGGCTACGCCGCGTCGGCGGCCGCCGAGGGCGAGGCGGCGCCGGCCGACCTGCAGGAGTTCCAGAAGCTGCTCGAATCGCGTGACGTGGATCTGCTGGTCAACAACACGCAGGAGGCGTCCGACGCGACGAACATGATCACCGGCACCGCGGAGCGTTCCGACGTGCCGATCGTCGACGTAAGCGAGCAGATGCCGTCCGACGCCGCGTCGCTGACCGACTGGATCGGCGATCTCGTCGATTCGGTCGCCGGTCATTTCGCAACCGACTGTTCCGATGCGTCGTCGGATTCCTCCGACGCCAAGACCGGCGACGGCACGAACGACGTCGCCTCCTGCCCGGCGACGACCGACGACTCCGGCTCGTCGTCCGACGGTTCCGCAGACGGCTCGACGGACGGCTCCTCCGATGACGAATCCACGGAATCCACGCCGTCCAACGCCGGACAGACCGACCCGGGCAAGTAGCCCGCGGTCGCGCCGGCCGACGTACGGATCAGGGCGGTCCGTTCCGGGAACACCGGAACGGACCGCCTTTTGCATGTGGGAACCCGATGCGACATCCATTATTGAGAATGATTGTCAACGTCATTTGTCATAATCCTGCGAGGCGCGTCGTACGCAACCGGCGCGCAGGACAGGAAGACATCATGACCATCAACCATTCGCAGGACGGCTGCATCGTGTTCCGCGACGCCGCGGTGTCACGCGGCGGGCGCGTCATCTGGCAGCACGGCGACTTCGCCATCCCGGCCGGATCCGTCACCGCCATCGTCGGCACGAACGGCGCCGGCAAGACCACGATGATGAAGGCCGAACTCGGCCTCATTCCGCTCTCCTCGGGATCGCTGACCGTGCTGGGCAAACAGGCCGGCGAGGCCAACGACCTCATCGGCTACGTGCCGCAAAGCTACGCGTCGGACATCGACTCGAACCTGACCGCCGAACAGTCGGTGCTGCTGGGGCTGACCGGCACGCGCTTCGGCATCCACCCGGTCACCCGCGCGCAGAAGGCCAAGGCGCATGAGGCGATGGCGTTCACCGGCATCGCGGACAAGGCCCGCATGCGCCTGTCGGAACTGTCGGGAGGCCTGCGCCAACGCGTCGCCATCGCGCAGGCGCTCGTCTCGGATCCGAAACTGCTCATGCTCGACGAGCCGCTCGCCAACCTCGACCTGGCCAGCCAGCGCGCGGTCGTGCACGTGCTCGCACGGCTCAACCAGGAACTCGGCATGACGATCCAGGTCGTGGCGCACGATCTGAACATGCTGCTGCCGATCCTCACCGGAGCGGTCTACCTGCTCGACGGGCACCCGCACTACGCGGCCATGAACCAGGTGCTCGACTCGGACCTGCTCACGCACCTGTACGGCACGCGCGTGCAGGTCATCACCACACCGCAGGGCGACATGTTCGTCACACCCAGCACCGACGAGCCGCAAGGCGTCGAGCAGGATACGCACGCGCCGAACGAGGTCGCCCGGTTCCATCACCATCACGAAGCCGCCGCGACCGCGGCGAACGCCAAGGGAGGCGCATGATGATCGACTTCTCCTTCGATCCGGACTGGATGGACACGCTGACCGCGCCGTTCATGGCGAATGCGTTCCTCGCCGGACTGTGCATCGCGCTGGCCGCCGGAGTGATGGGCTATTTCACGATCGCGCGGCAATCGACGTTCGCCGCGCACGCGCTCGCGCACATCGGACTGCCGGGAGCCACCGGCGCGGTGCTGCTCGGACTGCCCGTCTCATTGGGCCTCGGCGCGTTCGCGCTGGGCGGTGCGCTGGTGATCGGAGCGCTCGGCAAGCGCGCCTCGCAACGTGAGATCGCCACCGGAACGGTGCTCGCGTTCGCCACCGGCCTCGGCCTGTTCTTCGCACGACTGTCGAGCTCGGCGTCGCAGCAGATGCAGTCGATCCTGTTCGGTTCGATTCTGACGATCACGACGGATCAGATCATCGGATTCGCGGCGTTCGACGCGATCCTGCTGGCCGTGCTCGCGGTGATCTACCGGCCGCTGCTGTTCAGCTCGGTCGACGAGCAGGTCGCGCAGGCCAAGGGAGTGCCGATCGGCGCGATGAACGTCGCGTTCATGGCGATCATGGCCGGCGTGATCACGATCGCAGTGCCCGCCGTGGGTACACTGCTCATCTTCGCGCTGGTGATCACGCCGGCGGCCACGGCCAACATCCTCGCCGGCACGCCGCTGCGCGCGATGGTGCTGGCGAGCGTGCTGTGCCTGGCGGCGATCTGGGGCGGTCTGGTATTGGCGGCCATGTTCCCCGCTCCCCCGAGCTTCATCATCGTGACGCTGTCCACCCTGTTCTGGGCTGCGGCCAAGGGCGCGGACGCTATGCGGCGTCGGTAATAGAGACTTCTTCGTCAGGTCATGGCTGCCCGGAATTCATTCCCGGACAGCGGCGGTCGGAGCGTCGACGATGGCACCGGCCGGCCTCTGCCGGCCTATCGTCGTCGCCATCGCCAAGTCATCGCCTGTCCCGTGGTCCCGTATCTCGTCTTCCATTGGCTCGTCCCCGTTTCTCGCCGTCTTCTCCCCGTCTTTTCTTGTCCACTGGCCTCCATGGCGGTAGTTGCTTCGGTGATTCATCCCGCTCAATACCGTTCAGCGCGAATAATCCGGGAAATCAGCCGCATCGTCCCGGATTATTCGCATCTACTCTCGGTTCAGTGCAAAT